>NZ_JAUBTF010000036.1:0-75033 GCF_036702355.1 Microcoleus sp. D3_18_C4 | reverse complement strand
ACGCCCGCCTTTCTCCCCAAATTCTTTACAACTCCTCTTGGGGTGGTGCGCCGCAGGCGCACCCCCTGAACGGTTACTAAATATATTTGTGTTTATTTGCAGCGGATGAGGTTTGACAACAATGGCCCTAGTCGGACATCTGAGCGCGACCTCCGACTAGCAAAACCTTCAGTTTTCACATCAATCCCTAGAACTGGCAACTGTGGACTCTAGAAAGAGTTATTCCGGCTGACGTTCCAGAGTCGCCTCCATTGTACTCGTCAAGTAATGACCAGACATGATGCCGCTAGATTGGTAGTAGCGGTTGTCATCAACCCGGTGAAGGGTATCAAAACCCGTCCGCCGCTGGCGTTCGTCTCCCAATACCCAATAACGCTGGACGATCGACTGGGGAGCAATCCAACCTTCGCCCTCGACGCGGGCGAGTTCGCTGTGTTGGAGTACAAAAGTATACTGCCGTTCATCGCTGTTGAGGTGTCCTCGGTACTGCAAAATAATCTCTTCGCGATCGCCTCCAGGAAATACGAGCTTTGTCACCATACTGAACCAATCTGTTCGGTTCCAGCTCACTAAAGTTTTGCCCTTAACCGTAATTGGCACGCCATTGCGCTCAATCCAGCTTCCTTCGAGCGTCCATTGGCCAGATTCCATTAAAAACGTGTGAGCCACAGTGCTGTTCCTATGCTTTTCCTGCTGGCTACAATGCTGGTGCAACAACGCACAGCCGTTGTCCCTCAGACTCTATGCTATCACGCCCAACTGTGCCAACAAGAGTTAATTTCTCCTAAAAGTACCGATGTCCGGGCACCAGTAACTTGAGGCAGATTGCCGGGAATGCCCCGAACCCGCCATGCGGCTAAAACCGCGAAAGCGATCGCCTCTTTAAAATCTACATTCAAGCCTGCCTCAGAAGTAGTCAACACTTGTACTGGATGCAATTGAGATTGCAATCGGCGTTTTAAGTAGAGATTGTGGCTGCCGCCCCCGCATAGTAAAACTCGATCGGGCATAGCCGGTAAAAAAGTTTGGTAACTGTGAACGATCGAGGCAACAGTCAGTTCTGTCAGAGTAGCCAGCACGTCAGCAGGACTGAGGTTGTAACCTTGGGACTCGACCAAACACCTGTCAAAATAGTCTACACCAAATAGCTCTCGCCCCGTTGATTTCGGCGGTGCTTGGCGGAAGAAGTCTGATGCGAGCCACTCCTCGACTAAAGCTTGACAGGGAGTGCCCGATGCCGCCCAAGCTCCACCTTCGTCGATCGTCTTAGTTCCGCCTGAGAAGTGCTGTACTGCCAAATCTAACAGGGAATTCGCCGGGCCTGTATCCCAGCCCGATATGCCATCCCCAAGACTGAAAATCTCAGACTCGTCATTGTTTGCCCCTTTTCCCCTGGCCGGAAGATAGGTAACATTCCCAATCCCCCCCAGATTTTGGATGCAGAGGCTGATGTTGGGTTCCGCCAGCAGGCAGGCATCAATTATTGACACTAAGGGTGCTCCTTGACCTCCTGCAGCAATGTCTGCCGATCGAAAGTTACTCACGGTAGTAATTCCTGTCAATTCCGCAATTAGCGCGCCCCGCCCGAGTTGCAAGCTGTAGCCCATTAACGCACCGGCGCTGTCTTTCAGGGCTTTCCCAGTAGGTCGGTGGTAGACGGTTTGACCGTGAGAGCCGATTAATTCGGCTTTATCATATTCTGCTTGAATTGTCAATGCCGCCGTGGCAAATTCTTGGGCAATCGCATCATCTAATTGGGCTAGTTCAGCCATTGACAAAGCTGAGCCACTGCAAACCGAGAGAATTTGCGATCGCAAATTAGCCGGATAAGGGAAAGTCTTGCCGCCCACCAATTGCACTTTCAAGTCTGTGTGGGAACCAACCACATCCACCAAAGCAGCATCAATGCCATCCACCGACGTGCCGCTGATCAAACCGATAACACGGGTCATTCAATTTTAGATTTTAGATTTTAGATTTTAGATTTTTCGTTTTTCGATTTTAGATAGTCGGGTGCGAGCGGGCGAGCGAATATTATTTGAGGTCGATCGTCACAATCACCACAGTAATATTATCGCGTCCCCCTTTCTCCTTAGCTGCTTGAATCAAAGCATTTGCAGCGCCCTCGCAGGCGCGAATCGACTTCAGAGGCGAAGCTATCAAAGGATCGGAAAGTTCTTCAGTCAAGCCATCGCTGCATAGCAGCAAGCGATCCCCTGGCTGCACATCCACCGGCAAAATATCTATCTCCCGCAAATCATCGCGGCCCAAACACTGGGACAAAACGTGACGCCAAGGATGAGTGCGAGCCTGATCAGGAGTTAGAGCCTTTCTTTTCACAGCCTGAGCCACCCAAGTCTGGTCTTCAGTAATCTGCTCCAAGCGAGAGCCGTGTAGCCGATACAAGCGAGAGTCACCGATATTAGCGCACCAGGGTCTGCCCTCATCCCTAAACATTAGAACTACAGCCGTAGTTCCCATATCAGCACGCTCCGGGTGGTCGAGCTGATCCGTCAAAATTGCTTGATTGGCAATTAAAAAAGCCTTTTCCAACAACAGCGGAGAATCCTCTGGCCCTTCCCAATGTTCGAGCAAATAAGATTGAATCGCCTGAGTCGCAATCCGGCTGGCTTCTTGACCTCCGGCGTGTCCTCCCATTCCATCGGCCACTATGAAAAATCGCCCGTCAGAGTCTATGTAGTACGAATCCTGATTTACGGAACGAACTAGCCCTGTGTCTGTCTTACCTGCGAAAGAGCGTTTCATAGATTGGGTGATTGGACTCATCGAACTTGAAAGCTTAATTTAATGGGGTGCGATTTTTTATTCCAAAACTTAAATCCCGAACGGGCTTGAAATTCTGCAGCCCGCGATCGCGAGTTTTGGAAAAATTGCACTTCCTTGACCTCATATTGTAGATCGTATGATGGTCATCCCATCTTAAAATTTCGGTAAATCCAGTAAATTTAGCAGCACCTGCAAAAAAAACTCGATTTCTACCCAAAATTAGAGGTTTCGCTGGCCACAAATCTAGGCAGCAACTGGGTTTTTAGCCTCAAAGGGCGTAAATGCTGTAAATTTCAGCAATTTGTGGTCAGCCAGCCAAAACTTAACATTCGATGTCAAATTTGGGCTGGCGAGAAATCTCAAACCTGAAATTTCAAATCGCAAATTGCACAATTATGACATCCTGTCTAAACGATCGATCCGCTTGAACAAACGCAGCATAGCAAACCCTGCACCCGCCGCCAGCACGGCAACAGCGACAGCCGGCCAGACTTGATTGCTAACAAACAAAATTGTCGCCGACAAAGTAAAAGCACTCATCAGCAAAGCATAATTCGTGCCCATTTGAGCGCTGCTCATCCGGCGCAGCAAGCGCTCTGTTTCTGCAGAACGGACGCGAATCCGCAAATCTCCCTGTTCGAGTTTATCAATAGTCTCCTCAATCCGGCGGGGCAAACCCAAAGCACTCGAACTCACCTGAGCCGCCTGACGGCCGATTTCGTTAAAAATGCTGCTACCTGTATCATGGCCATTTCCATTAGTCATAAGCTGCATGGCAAAAGGTTGTGCCACCTCCATAAAGTTGAACTCGGGATCTAAACCTCGGCCCACCCCTTCGATTGTGGAAAAAGCTCGCATTACAAAAGTAAAAGTAGCTGGGAAGCGAAAAGGTTGGTTGTAGGCAATATCGTAAAGGTCGTCGGTAATCGCGCTCACAGACTGATTTTCAAAAGGCTTGTCCATGAAGTTGTCCAGCATATACTGGATGCTGCGGCGCACCGGACTCATATCACCCGTAGGCACCAAAGCTCCCAAATTGATCAGAGAATCCATAATCCGCTGTCCATCCTTGGAAGCAATGCCGTAGAGCGTCTCCATCAGTCCTTCGCGGACGTTCGACTGGATTTGCCCCATCATGCCAAAATCGTAGAAAATCAGACAACCGTCAGCACTAACAGCGATGTTGCCGGGGTGTGGGTCAGCGTGGAAAAAGCCGTCGTTGAGCAACTGGCGCAAATAAGCTTTTGCGCCCAACTGAGCGATTAATTTACGATCGATACCGGCTGCTTCCAAAGCTTCGTAGTGGCTGATTTTAATCCCCGGCAGGTATTCCAAAGTCAGCACTCGCGGAGCCGCATACCGCCAATAAACCCTCGGCACCCGCACCCAGTCACAGTTGCTAAAATTGCGCCGAAAAGTATCAGCATTGCGACCTTCATGGAGATAGTCAATTTCCAGCCACAGAATGCGACAGCATTCCTCATAAATCCCCATCCAATCGCGGCCGCGGCCCCACTTAGGATGGTTTTGAAAGTAGCGGGCAATTCCCTTAAGAATTTGCAAATCGATCTCGAACAGTTTCCGCAGTCCCGGTCGCTGCACCTTGACGACCACTTCCGGGCCCGAATGCAGTTGAGCTTTGTGTACCTGACCCAGACTGGCAGCGGCCAAAGGCACCGGGTCAAAGCTGCGGTAGAGTTCTTGAACTGTCTTGCCCAAATCTTGCTCGACAATTACTTCTAACTGCTCGTAGCTAAAAGCAGGCACTTTATCTTGCAGCTTAGAAAGTTCCTCGACAAACTCTGCCGGGAACAAATCGGCGCGGGTAGAAAATAACTGCCCAACTTTAATGAAAGTTGGCCCCAAATCCAAGAGTGTTTCTCGAACCCAGATAGCTTGAAAGCGCCGTCTGGCAACTTTCTTTTCTTCAGTCACGCCTCCCCAGTAGCTCCAATTTTTGCTGTCGAGCCACAGCGAAGCCAGCCAGAGCAAAACAAAGGCCCAAATGTCGAAGAAGCGCCGCTTCCGGGAGTATTTTTCGCGATTCCAGCGATAAGCTTTACTTTTGTAGGATTTACTAGCAGTTTTTGGCTCATCGGCTTCGCCAGTGTGCTTGGGGGAGCGCTGGCGATTAACAGAGTCATCAATGAGAGCAGACACTTGGGTTCCCAACTTGCTTATTTTATGTTGTTGCTTTGATTGAAAGTAGGAGCGCAGGAGCGCAAAGCCATGCGCTCACGTAGTAAATAATAGTTGCGGTCGAATCGATCGCTATGGCAAACTGCTGCGGTAACGCTGCAATTCCGATCGCACCAGAGCCACTTCGGCGCGCAGCTCGTCAATAGTCGCTTGCAAATCTGCAGGATGGATGTCTTGAATGGTGGTGGTGCTTACAGTGCCAGTTCTGGTCTGCATCGCCTCATCCGAAGCTCGATTGGCGCGCTCCACAACTCGATCTGTGAACTGCCGCAGGCGTTCTCTTTGTTCTGCGTCAAATTTGCCGAGTTCAGAGAAAGCGTTGGTTGCTGCGCTTTCTAATTGCTCGTACAATGCTTCGGCAAGTGCTCTGCCTACAAAAAAAGCATGAACTGGGGGTTTACTCATAAAAAATCTCTGTGCGCTTCCGCAACAAATTATAACTTGCTTGTCCCCAATGATGCTTGCTCCCAAAGGAAGGAAGTTTGGGGGAATTGACACTCACACCCCATTGTCGGGGATGGGATTGTTGAGAGTTAGAACAGTCTAACGCGCCCCGGCTTAGCCCAAAAGCCTCGTTTACACTGGCTCAAATTCGAGGTTTGGGTTGCTTTGTACCAAAATGTTTGCAGCTTGGCAGTATTAATACGCGACATCACACCACCTCAGCGTCGCGCACATATTCTAACATAATTTAAATCAAAATAGAACATAGTCCTGCATTTTTTTGCGGGCATTTGGATTGCAGAGGGAATAGGAAATATTCGATAAACTCAGACGGCGACTGTTGGGATTTTCAGATTAGACGGAAGTTTTTGGAAGATAGTCGTTGGTTAGGTATGGCCTTATTATCTCAACTACTGAGCGGATATTTGCTGACTCATAAAACCAAGTATTTGTCCCCACTTTGAACCAACAAAAACCATACTAATTTGTCGCAGGTTCGGGAAAAGGCATCGTGGGATCTGCCACAGGGGGTGGTGAATCAGGTGCGATCGAACTATCTGAATTGTTGCCACTGCGGCTCGGTATCGCAGGCTCAGGCGATCGCTCGATCGGCGAGGCTATTACTGGCGACGGGGATTCCGACGGCGGCAAGGTTTCAGCGCTAGCACTCTCAGGGGCAGGCGGGGCGGGTGTGGCGGGCGGATCTGGCGGCAGGGGCGCAACTTCAGGTACTGGTGCGGCTTCTGGTTGGGGATATGGCTCGATTTCGGTTTGAGGCTCTGGAATGGGAGACTCAGAAGGCTCCTCTGCGGGCTCGGGCGTCGGCGATGGCTCAGGTTCCGCTTCGGGCTCTGGGGCGCGAGTTTCCTGGCTTGGGGACTCAGAAGGTTCGGCGCTAGTTTCTGAGGGTTCGTCGATCTGTTCGGGAATGTTGCTGCTGTCTAAGGGGGGTTTGGGACGCTTGTTGAGTTCGATCGGGTAGAGAGGGGTGCTTTCGACAGACGGCTGTCCGAACATCGGCTCTGACAAATCGCGGGATTTGAGCAAATCTTCGAGAGATGGGAAGGATTCACTTTTGGGACGATTGCTGAGACTGGTGCTGTTGTACTGCGATGCTAGGTCAAAACCCATCCAGCCTGCAATTGCAGCCGTTACCACAAACGCCACAAAAGTCAACTGTGGCGGGGGAGGTGCGGGCAATCTGAGACTTTGCTTGCCTTTTCTTTTTACTGATACTCGCTCTGTTTCTTGCAGCATGGTGAGCCAATTTTCCACTGTCTGAGGGCGGTTGTGGGGGTCGATTTCGAGTCCTTGAAGAATGGCTCGCTCGATTCCCGGGCTGAGGTTGGGCTGAAATTGCCGCAACTCGGCCAAGGGAATGCGATCGCGCAGGGGTGCAGCTACGGGGGCCACGCCGGAGAGTAAGTAGTAGAGGGTGGCTGCGATCGCGTAGATGTCAGTGGCCGGTGTACATTTACCGTCATAGACGTATTGTTCGATCGGCGCGTATCCGGGGGAGAGCAAGTTAGTGTGGGTTTGTTTGGTGCCGACGGTAAAGCCACGGGGAATTCCGAAGTCTATTAACATTACTACGTGAGAATCAGCTCGCCGGATAATATTTTCTGGCTTGATATCTCCGTGCAGCAATCCGCTGTGATGAACTGTACTTACGGCTGAGGCTATTTGCCGAATATAGTGCAGGGCCTGGGCTTCTGGCAGCGGCTGATCGGTTTCGACTATTTGGGCGAGAGTTTGGCCCGGAATGTAGTCCATTGCAATAAAAGACTGTCCGGCTTCTTCAAAAAAGTCGATTACCCTGACTATGTTGGAATGCTGACACCGCGACAGGCGTTGGGCTTCGGCAATAAACTGCTGCTGAAATTGGGCAGATTCTGGGTGTTGGCGCAGACTTTCGTTGAGGGTTTTGAGTACGACGGTTTGGTTTAAATGGGTGTGGATAGCTCGGTAAGTGATGCCGAATCCTCCTATCCCTAAAGTCGCGTTAATTGTGTATTTGCCCTGTTGCAGGACTGTTGCTGGCGCTAAGTTCATCTTCAGTTGATGCCGTTTCCCAAACTATGCTACCGCCTTTGGGTTATTTCGCAGAGTTAGGGGTGAGGTTTGATAGATCGGCGTCCTAGTTTGAGCTTTAGCTCTGCTATATCTTTAATCTTGGCATCCCCACGTCATTTTATCTGTAGTAGCTATTGTGAAACTTAACGCTCCGGCCTTCCAATAATAAAAATCCCGTTCTTGTGGAACGGGAAAGCCATCAGGGTGCATCTATAATATCTGACTCTAAATCCTGGGGGGTACAACCCCTCATTGCTTTAACAAGTCTTTAAAATTAGCCGATTTTTGTAAAAATTTAGGTTTTAGGTTGACTTATGAGCAATCTTATGATTTATAAGATTGCTGCATGGCGATCTTGAGCTTGGGGAATTGACGGCAATTCTTGCAATCTCGCTGCGATCACTTCAGTTGAGGCGAACTCCCAGAGTCACACCTTACATACCAGATTACCTTTTTGGCTCACATGAAGTTCAGGCGAGCGGCATAAAATAACAAAGAGGCATTGTATCGGGCTTAATCTTGAGACGGCAAATGGCTCCAACCTTGTAAATAAAAATGCTGTAAGCATTCTCCAGACATTGGTAGCCCATGGCCATCAATGCTTCAATCGCTGTTCGCGTTACACACTAAGGTCTGGAGGCAATATCCAGTTCCCCGAAGGGGGGAACTTGAGCTTAAGTTGTCACCAATGGGGTCTTCCTAGTAACGAGAAGCGATCGATTAGCAATTAGCAGCAATTAGTAATTACTTATTCTTTGGTTTGAAAATGTCTGTTAAACAATCACATTACGAGACTTTACTAGCAGAGTACAGCGAATCTTCGGCCGCGATCGCCCTGCTGAAAAAATATCGGGTTTACATGGAAATGATTCCGAGTATCCGCCGCGCCCATGAGAGTTTAATCACAATTCCTTTGCCAATTGCGCGCTTGCGGGACGGGGTTTCTTATGCGGGAAGCGGCGGCACTAGCATATCGCCCGGACAGGCAGTTTGTTTGCCCTGCGATTTGGCGATTTTGATGTGCGATCCTGAATGGAAAGTTAAAATTGGAGTGGAAATTTTGATTTTCATTCATCGTCCGGGCGAAGAGTTTTCTGAGTTGCTTGGCCGCTGGCGACAGTCTCAGGTTTGGCTGGATAAAGGTTACGAATGGGTTATGCCGTACCGCTACAGACATATTTACAGCGATGAAGCTGAGGCTGTTCATCCGCTATTTGTTTTGTTTGAGGAAACGCCGGAACTGATTCAACGGGGTTTGATGGCGGCTGGTTTGCCGTTTGTAGTAGAAAGTTTCGACTCTGGGAGTGAGGAGGTAGAGGAGGAAGAGTTGCTGGGTAGCGGGGAACTGGGAAGTATTGGTGAAGAAAGTTTGGATTTGTAGGGTGGGTGCGATCGCATATAGCCATCGTATTGCTTGAAGTGTAAATTTTTTTCAACGAACCGCAGAGGGCGCTCTTGGCGCAGAGAAAGATAAAAATATTGATGTTGGCGAATCCTGAATCGGGTTGTTATAGGCAGATATTCAAAAATATTTTGGGTGTCAAAAGGAATGTTTAGGCTCCCCCCAGATTCATGGAGGAAATCTAAAATCTACAATCTAAAATCTAAAATCGAATGACCCCTCTAGCTGGGGCGTAAACGTTGGCTTTCATGCTGGTTGCGTCACCTAATGTAAATGTGTGGGTTGAGATTTTGCCATCCAGCATGATATCATCAGGGTGCTCTATTTGGTTTGTTAATTTAGATGGGTTGTTAATATAGAATTTACTAAATGAACCGCAGAGAACGCAGAGACCACAGAGGGGAGAGAAAGAGCAAATTAGAATTTATTGATATGAGTACAATTTACTATTAAACCGGAGCTATTGAAATGAGATTGTTAAAATCCTGGCGTTTAGTTTTATTAGGTTTATTTTTTGGGAGTGCTGTAATTTTATCAAATTGCGGCACTCCTTCAAACACGGTTAGCAATAATTCTCCAACTGGGCCAACTCCTGCTGCGGTTCCGGCTGGGGCTTTAGTTTACGGTGCGGGCGGGCCGCCGGTAAATCTGGAACCGGGAAATATTACTGATGGCAATTCGGTGATTGTTATCGACCAAATTTACAATCGCTTGACTGATTTCAAACCGGGAACTGTGGAACTTGAACCGAGTCTGGCTACGGAATGGTCAAGTTCTAAAGATGGTAAAACTTGGACCTTTAAGTTGCGTTCCGGCGTAAAGTTTCACGACGGTACGGATTTTGACGCGGAAGCTGTTAAGTTTAATGTGGAGCGCTGGTGGGATGCCAAAAATCCTAACGGTTTTCGAGAAGCGGGCAAGAATTATCCGATTTGGAAAGATTTTTTTGGCGGCTTTAAGGGAGAAAAAGATTCTTTAGTAAAAGATGTGGCGGTTGTTGATAAGTCTACAATTAAATTTGTTTTGAATCGACCTTTTGCGGCTTTTCCGTCGGCGATAGGTTCCGCTTATTTCGGGATGGCTAGTCCGGCGGCGGTGAAAAAAGCGGGTGCTAAGTACGGCACTCCGGGGTCGCTGGCGGTGGGTACGGGGCCTTTTGTGTTTCAGGAATGGCGATCGGGCGATCGCATTGTTTTGGAGAAAAATCCGAATTATTGGAAAACTGGCGCGCCAAAAGTCAATCAATTGGTATTTCGCTTTGTTGACGATCCAGCGGCGAGATTGGCTCAGTTGCGAGCTGGACAACTTGATCTTACAGTGGATTTAACGCCGGATCAATTGAAAGAAGTTCACGGAGATGCTAATTTAGAAGCTGTTGTGCGACCTTCTTTTAATGTCGGTTATTTAGCCTTAAATCCGAGTTACGAACCTTTGTCAAAACCCGAAGTCAGGCGGGCGATCGCCCAAACAATTAACAAGCCAGCAATAGTCCAAGCTTTCTGGGGAGAACTCGGAAAACATGATTCCCAATTTATCCCCCCTGCGCTGAATTGGGCGGCGTCGGATAAAGTTAAAGATTATGAATTTAACCCGCAGCAAGCTAAAGCAATGCTCGCGAAAGCCGGTTATCCGAACGGTTTTGATTTGGATTTGTGGTATATGCCCGTCAGCCGTCCCTATTTTCCCACGCCGAAGCCGATCGCTGAGGCTTTGGCGGCGGATTTGAGCGCGATCGGGATTCGGGTCAAATTGCTGACAAAGGATTGGTCTGCTTATTTAGCCGATCGGCTCAAACCTCCCGGCTTTCAAGCTTTTATGTTGGGTTGGACAGGAGATTATGGCGATCCGGACAATTTTTATTATCCTCACTTCGGGCCGGGTTCCACGGCGGATTTGGGAAATTGGAAAAATCCGAAAGTTCTGGAACTTTTGGATCGGGGGAGGGCGAGTGGGGATAAAGCAGCTAGGGCGAAAATTTATGCGGAAGTTAGTGATATTTTGCATGGGGAATCTGTGCGTTTGCCGATCGTACATTCGCAGCCGCTTTTAGGGAAACGCAAGAATATTCGAGGTTGGATTCCGAGCCCTTTGGGGTCTGAGTCTTTTGAGGAAGTTAGCAAAAATTGAGAAGTTAGAGCGAGATGTACCCTACAGATTGAGTTTATGCGTAAGTCATGTTTTAGAGGAAAGTGAAGTCAGAAGCATTAATTTGACTCGCCGATATCGTGTTCAGAGATGCCAAGATTTCTCCTGTTGGCACAAACCGGATTAAAGTTGCACTGTTACTTTGAGTAATTGCTAATTGAGAGAAGGTGATACCGCTAGCAAGTGTGAGTAAATCTTTCTCGTCTTCAAAATCTAAAATGGTATCCGTTCCAGCATCAAGTCCTAAGAGGAATCGATCGCTCCCCAAACCTCCAATTAAACAATCATTTCCCAAGCTGCCAAATAGGGTATCATTTCCTTTACCGCCGCAGAGAGTATCATTGCCTTCACCGCCAATGAGACTGTCAGAAGCGCGATCGCCAAATAAAACATCCTCACCGTTATTGCCAAGCAAAGTATCATTGCCCTTGCCACCGTAAAGGCTATCATCCCCATTACCACCTTCGAGAAAATCATTTCCTTGATGACCATACATTCCATCATTGCCATCAAGATCACTGAGAGTATCATTTCCCTGTTTGCCACTGATGGTATCGTTGCTGCGATCGCCTGCAAGCATATCGTCGCCATCAGTACCGATAATTGGATCAGAATTGGACTGCGTTAGTGTCGGTGTGACAGATGGCGTTGGTGTTGATGTCGGATTGGGCGTTGGAGTGATTGAGGGCGTTGGTGTGGCCGTAGGAGTTGGTGTGAAAGTAGGCGTCGGCGTTGTTGTGGGAGTAGGCGTCGATATTAGTATTGGTGCTGTTACTGGTGTTGGTGTCAGCGTTGGTGTGACTACCTCTGCGATTGTGCCGAGTTTAGCAATCCAAATATCTTGACCGCCTGCGTTGGGACCTCCCAAAGCGCCATTAGTTTGTCCCGTGAGATAGAGATGGCCAACGCTATCGAGTGCTAATTCTGAGGAGGAGTCAGATTCAGCAGTCCCGAATTGCTTCAGCCACAACTGGTTGCCATTGCTGTCGTACTTAGTTGCCCAAATATCTTGACCGCCTGCATTGGTGCCTCCCAAAGCGCCCTCGGTTGAGCCCGTGAGGTAGACATTACCAGCGCTATCGACTGCTAAGTCTGAGGGGGAGTCAGATTTAGCAGTCCCGAATTGCTTGAGCCACAACTGATTGCCATTGCTGTCGTACTTAGTTGCCCAAATATCTTCACTGCCTGCATTGGGACTTCCCAAAGAGCCGTTGGTTTCTCCAGTCAGGTAGAGATTTCCAGCGCTATCCACCCCTAAATCTGAGGGGGCTGTGATTTCTCGGTAGTCAGAGTCAGCAGTCGGGAATTCCTTCAACCACAACTGATTGCCATTGCTGTCATACTTGGCTGCCCAGGTGTGAACATCCGGTGGATAGCCTTTTGAAAAGTTATAGTTTGTGCCTGTCAGATAGACATTGCCACTGCTGTCCACTTTTATGCCATCGGAGATGTCGTGGGTGTCAGCATTGACATCCTTCAACCACAACTGGTTGCCGCTGTCGTCATACTTAGCTACCCAAGCGCTTTTGGGGCCTCCACCTGCACCTGAAGTTGTATAGCCACTTGTTCCTGAAATGTAGACATTGCCGACACTATCCACAGCGAGGTCTGAGGGAGAGTCACCAAAATCAGGGGTTCCGGCGAACTGCTTGAGCCACAACTGTCTGCCGGTGTTGTCATACTTAGCTACCCAAGCGTCGGAATCATTAAAAATCCCCTGCGGTGAAGCGGCAGCAGTGTTTCCTGTCAGGTAGACATTGCCAGCACTATCCACTCTCACTTCCGTCGCCAAGTTATCCCCTAACTGCTTAAGCCACGACTGACTGCCACTGCTGTCATATTTAGTTACCCAGGCATTTGTACTTGGATTTGTGCCGCTCAAAAAGTCATAGGTATATCCTGTCAGATAGAGATTGCCTGCACTCTCAAGTGCTGTGCTGCTGAAGCGATCGTCCTTGGGTGTGCCGAATTGCTTGAGCCATTCAAAGTTAGGCGCTAGTTTTCCAATAGTCAGTGTGGTTTCAGGCATTGTACCCGCAACGGCAGCTGCGATCGCGCGTGCTGATATTGTTGAGGAAGGCATCATACACCTCACAAATTAATTTATGTCACAAAATGCGTAGATTGCAGTTAAATGTGGGATCGCTCGTTTGTGTCTGGTGCGATCGCCTGCCAGATTTACCCCAAAAGAAAATAATTCTTACAACAGCCTATGTCTACGTAAGTATGTACGTAAGTATGTCACTGTAGATCAAAATATGTTCTCTTTGGTTCCTCATCCTTTACATAAATTTACTTTTTTATTCATATTCTTGTTCTCAAATCTCCAATTTAATTATGACTAAGTATATTGTTAAACGTTTGCTGGGACTATTGCCAGTCCTTTTCGGAATCACTCTGCTAGTATTTATATTTTTGCACTTGATACCGGGAGACCCAGCTACAGTGCTTTTGGGAGAACGGGGAACTCCCGAACAGGTGGAAATTTTGAAAGCGAGATTAGGTTTAAATCAGCCTTTACCTTTGCAATATTTGGCTTTTTTATGGAGTTTACTTCGCTTCGATTTGGGAAATAGCATTATTAGCGGTATTCCGATAATTGATGAAATTACAAGTCGCTGGTCTGCTACTTTTGAACTGTCTGTGGTGGCGATGTTGGTGGCACTGGTTATCGGAATTCCGGCGGGGATTTTGGCTGCTGTTCGGAAAAATAGCTGGCTGGATAATATCGCCATGAGTGGTTCGTTAATTGGCGTATCTTTGCCAGTGTATTGGTTGGGATTGATATTGATTTATTTGTTTGCTGTTTATCTGAAATGGCTGCCTCCTAGCGGGCGGATGAGTGTAGATTTGGGGTTTGGTTTTAAGTCGATTACGGGTGTTTATATTTTGGATTCTTTGCTGAGGTGGAATTTAGCGGCTTTGCGGGATGCGATCGCCCATTTAATCCTGCCAGCTTTGACTTTAGGAACTATTCCTCTGGCGATTATAGCTCGCATCACTCGTTCTGCAATGCTGGAAGTGCTTTCTCAAGATTACATCCGCACTGCGAGGGCGAAAGGATTACCGGAATATTGGGTGATTTTGAAACACGCTTTGAAAAATGCGTTTTTGCCGATCGTCACAACTATCGGTTTGCAGTTCGGCACTCTTTTAGGCGGCGCTATTCTGACTGAAACGATTTTTTCCTGGCCGGGAATTGGTTCTTGGATTTATAGCGGTATTCTGACACGGGATTACCCAATAGTCCAAGGAGGAGTAATTTTTGTGGCTGTAACTTTTGTACTGATTAATCTGGCTGTTGATATTTCCTATGCTTTTTTTGATCCCAGAATTCAGTACCGTTAATGAAAAGGAAATCAGACACGAAATGCTTGTTTAACATCCGGCCGCAGCAGGTAGTAAATGCTAGCTACTGCAAAACCCAGAGTTAAAAAATTGACTGCTGTACCGCCGCTGCCCAACATTTTGGCAATTTGCGCGAGGGTGGCGATGATATGGACAATTAATGTTCCAGTCCAAGCCCAATTTTTGAGTTGAAACAAACCCCAAGTTAAGAGTAAGGAGAGGAGACCTAAAATAAAACTGATTCCCGCAAAAATGGCAATGAAGCCGCCGATTACAGTGCCAACTTTTGCCCCGCCGACAGCCGCACCGATGCCGCCAAAAATGCCGGCAAAAAGTAAGATGAACAAGCCGTCAAGAAGACTGAATACGCCGCTAATTAGCTGCAAGATTGCCAGAACTGTAACGCTTTGAGGACGATTCATTATTTTGATTTTCCATTTTTAACGAATTTGAAAAATATTTTAACCTGTTGTGGGCACAGGGCGGATATGTATTCAGGATTTACGCAGCGCTACCCGTGAAACCGCTTTTATGAGAATAAGTGTGTCCATACTGTGTCGTTGCGAGATTCGCACTGGCAGATCCCGCTGCGATCGCTAACACGAGTCTGCAATGACCTACTGTAGTAGACGCCTGCTGTCAAATCCGCCTTTGTTGCTGGTGAGAAGCGCGCGCCTAGCTCCCAAAAATAATATTATCTGCTAAAATATATTTTGATTTGCCAGCAGCCAGGAGCGATTTTGTTGAGATCCCCCTCTTTTGGCTGAAAAAACTTAACATTATTTAATAATTTGCAAAGATTAGCTATAATTGTTTACAGGTGCTGGTTGGGGAACTTTTTATAAATCACCCGATCGGATGAGTCTGAAAGACGATGCCAAGCATCAGCAAAAATTTTACCTTTAAGGTAATCCTGAGATTAAATTAGGTGAGTCGGTATGATCGTTAGCCCTAAAAAGGAAACTGCTCAGGTCAAGGTGGAAGATACTCAGACTGTAGACACCAAGACCGCAGAGACCAAAATTGCAGATAAAAAAACCGCCCAAAAGCAGTCTCCGAAGAAACCCGCGCGCAAACCGCAGCGGTGGGCGATTGGGTTGGTTGCAGCCGGGTTGCTAGCTGTACCGACCACTATATATATAGCAAAAAGTCGATCGCAGCCGAAAGTAGATGCGATCGCCACTATGACAGTGCCGGTGGAAGCGCAAAACCTCACGGTGCGGATCACGTCCAGCGGGACGGTGCAGCCCGTACAGCGCGTGAATCTCAGCCCCAAAGGCTCCGGCCGGATCGCAGAATTATTTGTCGAACAGGGCGATAAAGTCGAAGCAGGACAAATCGTTGCCCGCATGGAAAGTCGCGATGTAGAAGCTCAACTAGCTCAAGCTAAAGCCCGCGAAGCCAGCGTGCGAGCAAAACTCGCCAAAATTGAAGCAGGGAATCGATCGGAAGACATCGCCAGCGCCCGAGCGCGCTTAGATCAAGCCGAAGCCAGTCTGGCGCAAGCCCAAGCCGGCAGCCGCGTTGAAGAAGTTGCAGGAGCCAGAGCCCGCTTGCAGCAAACTCAAGCAGGGTTGCAGCGACTGCGAGCCGGCAGCCGCGTTGAAGAAGTCAGCCAAGCGCGAGCTCGTTTAGCCCAAGCTCAAGCTCGTTTAGCAGACGCTCAAACCGGCAGTGTCAAACAAGAAATTGCCCAAGCACAAACGCAAATTGACTCGAGTAAAGCCCAAGCCGAATTAACAGCTCAACGGGTAGAACGCAATCGACCGCTAGTGGAAGAAGGTGCTTTGGCTAAAGATAAACTCGATGAATTAATTAAAGAAAATCGTACAGCCCAAGCTAAATTAATAGAATCTCAAAGACGCCTGCAACAACTACAAGAAAATCGGCTGTCGCAAATTCAGCAACTGCAAGCTGCTGTGCAAGTCGAGCAGCAAGCATTGAACCAATTGCAAAACGGCACGCGATCGGAAGAAATTGCCAAAGCAGAAGCAGAAGTTGCCGAAGCTAAAAGCAAATTAGCGCAAGTAGAGAACGGCAACCGTCCCGAAGAAATCGCCAAAGCCGAAGCAGCAGTTGCTGAAGCCAAAAGTCAATTGGACGCACAAGAAAACGGTTCTCGCCCCGAAGAAATAGCTCAAGCTAAAGCTGAATTAGAGGAAGCTCAAGCTCAAGTTCGCTTTCAAGAAGTGCAGTTAGAAGATACGAAAGTTCGCGCTCCTTTTGCGGGAATTATTACCCAAAGATACGCCATCCAAGGAGCTTTTGTAACTCCGGCCACTTCGGCCTCGGAAGCTACTTCGGCAACTTCGACATCGATTGTCGCTTTAGCTAGAGATGTGGAAGTTTTGGCGAAAGTCCCGGAGGCTGATATTAGCCAAATTAAACCGGGGCAAGAAGTTGAAATAGTGGCTGATGCTTATCCAGATAAAGTGTTTAAAGGTCGCGTTAAGTTAATTGCGCCGGAAGCTGTTAAGGAACGGGATGTGACGCTATTTCAAGTGCGAGTTGCCATTGATACAGGCAAAGAGTCGCTGCAATCGGGGATGAATGTAGATTTGCGATTTGTTGGTCAAAAGTTGAGCAATGCTTTAGTTGTGCCGACGGTGGCAATTGTGACTAATAAAGGTCAAACGGGTGTGCTAGTTCCGGATGAGAAACAACAGCCGAAGTTTAAGCCTGTTACGGTTGGCTCGACTATTGGCAACAAGATTCAGATTTTGGAGGGTGCAAAAGCGGGCGATCGCGTTTTTACCGAACTTCCTCAAGGTAAAAAATTAGAGGATATTATCAAGAATCAGAAATAGGGCATAGGGCATAGGGCATAGGGCAGAAGGCATTACCAATTGTGAATTGCAAATTGGTTGTTTGTTATTTGTTATTTCATGATTGCTCCTTTTTCCCTCTTCCCTCTTCCTTCTTCCTTCTTCCTTCTTCCTTCTAAAAATTATGGATATTGTTGAAAGCGTCAAAATGGCAGTCACAACTTTGATGGCAAACAAGCTTCGCAGCACCTTGACGATGTTAGGAATTATCATAGGCAATGCTTCTGTCATTTCGATGATCGGTATTGGGGAAGGAGCTCAAACATTTATCGAAGGACAGGTTAACTCTCTGGGTTCAAACTTGCTATTTATTATTCCCGGAAGTCCTGAAGCGCAAAGCCGCCCGGTGATTCCACCTCAGACTTTAGTAGTGGAAGATGCAGAGGCGATCGCATCTCAAGTACCTTCTGTCCAAGAAGTCGCACCAACTCTTAATGATAGTCAAATCGTTACTTACCGCAATAAAAATGTCTCATCTTCCATTGTCGGAACTACCCCAGAATTTCTGACAGTTAGAAGCTTTGATGTCGGTCAAGGTCGATTTTTAAGCAAATTAGATTTAGAAAGACAAGAAAATGTGGTTGCTTTAGGATCGGAAGCAGCAGAACAATTGTTTGGCAATACACAGCCAGTTGGTCAATACATTCGCATCAAAAATTCTAGCTTTCAAGTGATTGGAGTCATGCAGGCGAAAGGTTCAACTTTTGGCGACAATCAAGATATGAACGTTTATTTGCCGCTGACAACAATGGCAAATCGGATCGTAGGTCGCTCGTCTCCCTACGGTACAAAAGTAACATTTATTTCGGTGGCTATTAAAGATGAAACTATGATGCAAGCTGCCCAATTTCAAATAGAAAATTTGCTCAGATTGCGTCATAAAATTACTAAAGAGGATGATTTTACTGTTCGAAATCAGAAAGAGTTAATGAAAACTTTGGGCAACATTACTGGTGGTTTGACGTTGATGTTGGCTTTCGTGGCGGCAATTTCGCTGTTTGTCGGCGGCATTGGGATTATGAATATTATGCTGGTTTCTGTTACCGAACGCACTAAGGAAATTGGACTGAGAAAGGCGATCGGAGCTTCTCAGCAAGATATCCTGATTCAGTTTATGATAGAGTCTGTGATTTTGTCAGCAGCAGGCGGGGCGATCGGCACTGGATTCGGTATCGGCGGCGTGCTTTTAGTAGCTGCTTTTACTCCCCTGCAAGCTAGTGTTTCCCCAATGGCGATCGCACTTGCAGTCGGTGTTTCCGGCAGCATCGGCTTATTTTTTGGCATCGTACCTGCAAAACAAGCTGCTAAATTAGACCCGATTGTGGCATTGAGAAGTGCTTAATTAGTTTGTTGACGGTTGGCTGTTGACTATTGACTGTTGACTGTAGTAATTAATTATTAACTGTGTCATTTTCGCTGTGCGCCGCCATCCCAATGCCCTGGGATTGTGACGCACAGCAAACCATGACATAGGGCTTTCTTCCTTCTTCCTTCTTCCTTCTTCCTTTTTAACTAATTATGAATTTTATTGAAAGCGTCAAAATGGCCGGTCAAACGCTACTAGCCAACAAAACTCGCAGCAGTTTAACAATGATCGGGATGATTGTCGGCAACGCCTCAGTAATTGCCATGATTGGAATTGGAGAAGGAGCTCAAAAATTTGTAGCAGGACAAGTTCAATCCCTCGGTACAAATGTATTAATCGTGAGGCCTGGAGTTCCCAACGCTAGGCGAAGTACCATCTCAAGTGCCCCTCAAACACTGATATTAGAAGACGCAAAGGCGATCGCAACTCAAGTCCCATCCGTTCAAGGCGTGTCAGCAGAACTTAACAGTTCCGAAATTGTTCGCTACAGCAACAAAAATGTTTCGTCTCTAATTTTTGGCACGATTCCCGAATTTCTAGAAGTCAGAAGCTTTGAAATGGCAAAAGGGCGGTTTTTGACCGAACTAGATGTTAAGCAAAGTAACCAAGTTGTGGTTCTCGGTTCAGAATTAGCAGAGAAACTTTTTGGTAATACAAATCCCTTGGGCGAACAGGTGCGTATCCAAAATGTCAGCGTCAAAGTAATTGGAGTATTGGCGCCCAAAGGCACATCTTTTGGTACGAATTTTGACAATTCCGCCACTGTGCCGATCACCACAATGGCCAATCGCATAGTCGGGCGCAAATCTCCCTACGGTTTGGCTGTCACGTCGATATTTATTTCGATTAAAGATGAATTGCAAATGGACGCGGCGCAATTTCAGGTGGAAAACTTGCTGAGATTGCGGCACAAAATTACTACCGAAGATGACTTTACTGTCAGAAATCAGAAAGATTTAATGGCAAGAATGGGGGCCATTTCCGGCGCTTTGACTCTGATGTTAACTGCTGTTGCCAGCATTTCCCTATTAGTCGGTGGCATTGGGATTATGAACATTATGCTGGTGTCCGTCAGCGAACGCACTCAGGAAATTGGGCTCAGAAAGGCGATCGGCGCCTCCCACCAAGATATCTTATTTCAATTTATTGTCGAAGCTGTGATTTTATCTGCTGCCGGAGGGATAGTCGGTACTTGCGTAGGTGTCGGCGGTATCTTGCTTGTAAGTAATTTCACGCCCTTGCAAGCTGGAATATCACCCGTGGCGATCGCCCTTGCGGTCAGTGTATCCGGTGCAGTCGGCCTCTTCTTCGGCGTTGTTCCCGCCCGCCAAGCAGCCAAACTCGACCCGATCGCAGCTTTGAGAAGTGCTTAATCAACATATACTTATTCAGTTACACAATCCGCACCTTTTATGCTGGTAAAAATTATCTTTATCTAAAGATAAAAAAAACCGTTTTTTTATAAAAAATTAACAACGTTGCAGTATCTAATGCAGTTTCAATGTCTGTATTTTTACGCAAATTCAAAGCGCAAAACTTCATAAAAAGCCCGTTAAATATTAAATAAACCTTGGTTGTGGCGTTTACTTATCAACCAGAAAGTTTAATAATATTAAATCAGGGGTAAACACACCTAAGCATCTACAGACGGTAGGAACCTTTGCGCTTTAATCAAAATATCCAATAAATAAACATGGCATCCCTGAACCCCAGTTCTAAATTTGACTATCTCGAAGGAACCATCCAACCAGACAGATTTAACGCCTTGGATGGCAACGACATAATTTATGCCAACAGCGGAGACGACTATCTCGAAGGCGATGCAGGCAAAGACAAAATCTGCGGCGACCAAGGCAACGATACGATTGTTGGTGGTGCAGACAATGACATCCTCTGGGGAGGCAAAGGCAGCGACCTAATTAGTGGCGATTCCGGCAACGATCTCATCTACGCAGGCGTAGGTAGCGATACCATCAGCGGCGGCACAGGCGATGATATATTTGCCATTGCTAAAGGCAGCGGTGGCCCAACTGTAGCTACAGCCGACTACATCGCCGACTTCGGCAACGGCAATGACAAAATTCGATTGCTAGACGGCCTCAGCTTTGAAGATTTAAACATCGAGCAAGGCACCGGCGCCAACAGCAACAGCACTATAATTCAAGACAAACTCACGGGCGAGTATTTAGTAGTATTGGCGGGAGTCAACAGCAACACAATCAACCGCGACCAATTCACAAATCAGCTATCGGGAAACCCTGTCATTGAGTGGAACGGAGTCATGCTGAATGCAGTGCGGACAGCCAGTACCGCGCCTCCCCTCGCCTCCCGCAACATGGCAATGGTTCACGCAGCCATTCACGATGCTGTTAACTCGATCAGCAAAAAATACAGCCCTTACCGGGTCAACATAGATGCACCAGCAGGCACATCAGCAGAAGCCGCGACAGCAGCCGCAGCCCACCGCACCCTAGTCAGCCTCTACCCAGCGCAAGCAGCGACATTCAACGAAGTATACGCATCGTCTTTAGCTAAAATTACCGATGGCAAAGCTAAAGAAGACGGGATTGCCCTGGGACAGCAAGTTGCCGACCAAATTATCAGTTTGCGGAGTACAGACGGCATCACGAAAGTAGTGCAGTACACCCCCAAAACCGAACCCGGTAGTTGGATGCCGACTCCCCCTGCCCTTGCGGCCGCGCTGGCACCACAGTGGGCAGAAGTTACTCCCTTTGCCATGACTAGCGGTTCTCAGTTCCGCCCGGCCGGCCCGCCCGCCCTTGACAGCGCCAAGTACGCAGAGGAAGTTAACTACGTCAAAGAAATCGGCAAAAGTGACAGCCTCACGCGCACCCCAGACCAAACACAGATCGCCAAATTCTGGGCCAACGGCGCTGGGACGTTTACGCCTCCGGGCCACTGGAATCAAATCGCCGAAGAAACAGCAACTCTCACCGCCACATCCCTGGAAGATAGCGCCCGCTTGTTTGCCCTGCTGAATATTGCTCTCGCCGATGCAGCTATTAGTTGCTGGGATACCAAGTATGAGTACAACTTGTGGCGGCCGGTGACAGCTATTCGCCAAGCAGACACAGACAACAATCCCAACACGACAGCCGACCCCCTATGGACTCCGCTGATAACTACTCCGCCGTTCCCTGAGTACACATCGGGTCACAGTACCTTTAGCGGTGCTGCAGATCCTGTTATGAGTTCTGTATTTGGTTCGGATTACGGCTTTGCCGATCGGGGAGATCCATCTGTCAACAGTTTGCGAACCTACGAGAACTTCAGCGAAGCGGCCGACGAATCGGGCATGAGTCGCATTTACGGAGGCATCCATTTCATGAGTGCTAACGTAAATGGCTTGAGTGCGGGTAGAAATGTGGGGAACTATGTTGTCCAGAATTTCTTAGTGTAGGAAACTAGCAGTCTCAGATAGTTTTATAGTGAGGACTTCAGTCCTCACTATGGTTTTTGGTTTTTCAGAAAAAAACTCCTTACTACCCTCGCAACGTTGCTAATTTGATGGTGAATTTAGTAGCAAGCCTAATTCTTATACATACCCGGCTCAAAAGCTATGTATGTATGACATAGAGGCTCCTATTTACACTTTTAATTAATTCGGATTTCCGCCGTCAAACTCACCTTCAGAAACAGTCTATGTTGACCGTTACACTCGTCCGCGTCGAATTTGCGTTATATAGCGTTTTGTATGGCAATTCCCTGTGGTTAAACCCACATTCCGCAGTTCTTAACATAGTCAAAAATATGTTGACGATCAAACGTCATCCTAGGAATTTAATTGCCAACATATTCTCGATAGTTAATGACTATTGAGGACAAAAAAACACTCCTTAATAAAAACTAATATTTCTACATATCAGCGCAATAATTGTAGACAAATAATTACAGCCATTTCTTACCAAAAAATCCCCAATTAGTGTTAAAACCTGCGGAATGTGGGGTTAAACCTATCCATAGGATTGTTGCCTGAGTCCTATGAATTTTCTTTGAGTATCATTAAAAAACTTTGCGATTTCAGGGTTGAAACTTTTTCCATAGTAAAATATACCTATTGAGCTGACCAGGAGCATCTGATTATGAGTGGTTCCAGCAGTGACGGTAATTTTTTCGATCTAACTCCCAATTCTGATTTCTTCAGGCTAACCCCAGGACTTTTAAATCCCTTCACCAGAGGACTGCGGGCTTTAGAAGGTAATGATACTGTGATTGGTTCGGTATCTCCAGAATCGATCGATGGCGGTGGCGGTCAGAATTTCCTGTTAGGAGGTAGCGGTAACGATTCCCTATTGGGCGGGAACTTTGATGACTTCATCTCTGGCAACTTTGGGAACAATACCCTCGTTGGAGGTCAAGGAACAGACTCGCTGCACGGTAGTCAAGGCAGCGACATACTTACAGGTTCTGATGACCAAGACAGTTCGGTTAGCAACTTGGGTGGAGACACGCTAATTGGTGGTAGTAGCAATGACTCTTTTGTACCCCAAACCGAACGAAAAGCAGCAGCAGTAGGATTAACAGACCTCGGTACCCTGAAAAATTCAATTAGCCGGAATGGCTTCATAGGTGAAAACGACACCGAAGATATTTACACTTTCACCACTGACACAGCCAGTAGTATCACATTGAGACTCAGCGGTTTGAGTGCGGACGCTGATTTATTCTTGGTGAGGGATACTAATGGCGATGGTAGCCCAATGGGAGAGGCATTCTCTGCCTCCCCCTCCCTAAATCTTGGAATTCTGCCAGAAGTAATTGAAAATCGCTTTTTAGTACCGGGTAGATACTTTGTCTACGTTCAACAGGGTGTACAGGGAGCGAACACCAACTACAACCTGGATATAACTTTCAAGCCAATTCAGTTCTTGCTTAACCAAGCGACTTCTCTGCGCACATTCAGCAGCGAAGTCAAGGGTTCCGGGGACGGCTTTGTTAATGAAAACCAACCTGCGAAACTCTACAAATTCGATCTCCCACAGCCCAGCAACCTTCAAGTCAACTTGCGGGGAATATTTCCAGGTACAGATGCGGATTTAGTGCTGTTTCAGGATGTCAACAATAACAACAAGGTTGATTTTGGTGAAATTCTTGGCGTTCCTCAACAGCAAGGCAACAATCGAGAAGAAATTTTCTTTAGGGGTTTATCAGCAGGTACTTATTATCTCGGAGTCAACCCTTTTGTAGGCAGCACACCCTACAACCTCAGCATCTTAGCTGCACCGGCAACAGCAGATAAGTTCAACAGCTTGTTTGGCGATGGACTGGTGGATGCAGCAGCGGCCGTTGCGGCTGCTACTGGTAAACCGTTGGATGCTGCGAACCCGCTCACCAGTGCAGCTAAATTCAATAACATAGGGGAATTAAACCAGATCGATGTTGCCCCAGCCTGGAAAGCAGGATACACGGGTAAAGGAGTTGTGGTTGCGGTACTGGATAGTGGTGTTGACTTGAGTCATCCCGATTTACAGAGCAATATCTGGCGGAATCCTAAAGAAATTCCGGGGAATGGTATTGATGACGATCTCAACGGAGTTCCTGATGATGTAAATGGGTGGGATTTTGTGAATGGCGATGCTACTGTCTCCCCAGATTCAAACGATCAGCGTGGGTATCACGGAACTGCCGTAGCAGGAATCATTGGGGCCCACAGAAATGGAATTGACATCAATTCTCCCAGTAACCTCGTGGAGATGAATGGGGTTGCTTATGATGCTCAGATTATGCCGATTAGAGTGGGACTTTCTACAGATATAAATCCTGCAAAAGTCGCTGATGGCATTTTTTATGCGGTAAACAATGGCGCAAATGTGATCAACATGAGTTTGGGTGGACCAACCGCCAACTGGTATAAAGTACGGCAAGCTTTAGAATATGCCAGACAACGCGGAGTTTTTGTAGTGATGTCAGCGGGGAATGACAGGGACAAACTCAACCCTAGCGAACCAAGTTTTCCAGCATTTTATGCTTTCGATAATTTGGGAATAGCTGTCGGAGCAGTAACAACTCCAGGCAAACAGGTGACAGTTTTTTCCAATCCTGCGGGTTCGATACCAATAAATTTTGTGGTTGCTCCAGGCCATGACGGCTTATCTACAGCTCCAATTACACCGGAAAACGTAGAAGGTTATGACCCTCAATTTAGCGGAACCTCTATGGCTGCTCCCTATGTTGCGGGTGTAGTTGCTCTAATGCTTCAGGCGAATCCAAAGTTAACTCCTGACCAAATTTTGGAATTTCTGACTACAACAGCAAAACCTGAAGGAATTACCCCGGAAGTTAATTAGACATAATTAACAACTATTGGGAAATTTCTCGAACCCCGGTTTCTCCAAGAAACTGGGGTTTTGAGGATGTACACAGGACTTACGCACGGCCCAGAAACCGGGTTTTTTCGAGTCTCTTCGCTGCCGCCCGCCGAAACCGTAAAAAACCCGGTTTCTAAGCATCGCAGCGGGTGGTCAGAAACCGGGTTTTTGCCCAAGAATATGTTACAGATGGCAGAAGCTGCCAAAAACCCGGTTTCTTGGGTTTTTATGCGTAAGTCCTGGTACATTATTTTTATTCGAGCAATTCTACAGTGCCGAGATACCCATCTACTCGGACTTTTTGACCGTCTCGCAAGCGAGTTGTAGCTTCAGAAATATTCATAACTGCGGGAATTTTGTACTCGCGAGCGATTATGGCTCCGTGAGACAATTGGCCCCCAACTTCGGCGATAATTGCTGTTGCTCCTAATAGCAGCGGTGCCCAACCTGCATCGGTGTATGGGACTACTGCGATCGCATTTTCTCCTAAATCCGTGCTCGCGGTGCGGCAAATCTTGACAAAGCCTTCGACACGGCCAATACTTGCCGGAATTCCCTGCATGATATTAGTTTCCGATGTTGCGGAGTCGATCGCCCTTTTCTGAGAATTTGGCAGCAAATTGCCGTAGACTACAGGGGGAATCGGGCGATCGCGATCGGCTACCAGGCGATCGCGCCTTTCCCTAATTTTATCCTTAAACGAAACACTTGCACCGCTACGAATCCACTGCTGAATTTCCCCAAATTCCAGATAAAAAATATCCCCGCTTTCCTGAAACACCTGCATTGCCAATCCGCAAGCTTCAATCTCCAAAAAAGTCCAGCGTAGATGAGCCAACAACCGCGCGTAAATTTCGCTAATTTCGTTTTTGACAAGCGCTCTTTCTTGACATTTATCTAATCGCCACTTCTGCGAAAAAGTCAATCCTATTTCACGTTTTTCAGCTAAATAAGGTTCGGCTTTTTGAGCCATAGTTATTAGCAACTTTTGATAAATTTCCGGTTGTTCTCGCCAAGTAGGAACAGCAATATCCGTTCCCACCTCGCTCAAATATCCGTAAATATCAAGCCACTTTTCAAACTCTGCTTGTAAACCCGGAGTTTCCGCAAATGTCTGTGCTAAATGTGCGACTGAAACAGTTGCGTCAGGCTGCGAAAAAGCAGCTTGCCGCAATTTCTGAGCCAACTGCTGTAAAGCTCGCACCGAAGCAATTTCAGGAGCGCTGTCATTAGCCAGCCAGTCATCATTAACACGAAAAATTGCCTTGCGAATAGCCAGCCCGATCGGCCCTAATATGTTGTAGTAAGTAATCGGTTTCAGCCACTCCTGAATTTGCTCCGCTCTCTCCAACAATTCCGTTAAATATTGATAATCGGGCATTGGGAATTGGGCATTGGGCATTAATATTTCTTCTTCCCTCTTCCCTCTTCCCTCTTCCTTCTTCCTTCTTCCCTCTTCCTTCTCCAAACTTTGCAGTGCCGGGAGGAAAATAGAAGTACGATCGCCCTTAAATTCTGCATTCAGCGCCCTCTCCCGCTGCACCAAACGCCACAAACCGGGCAAAGAAGGCAAAATCTTCCCCAAAGGCGGCTTGCCCATTTTTTGCCCTCTCAGCAAAAATTCCAAACCCTGCTCCGGCAATCCCATCATCCGAAAAATTTCGCCCAACAAAGTCGCATTAAAATAGGCGTGAGAACCGAGCAAAGTTGCCGTTTCATTAAAGTTTAAGCCACTGGCGCGATCGCCCAAAACCACCTGAAAAATCTCTCCCCAAACCCCGCAAGTCAGCGGCCGATTAATCGACCAAGTTAGGGGACGAATTGCACCGGGAATCACTTCCGCTGCAATTGTTCGCGTCCAGAATGGCTGCAAATTAGTAATCGGGCGACTTTGCAAAATCCAAACTTTTTCCCCGTCCCAACTCCACTCAATATCCTGCGGTATTCCGTGAAAAAATGCTTCAATCGCTTGGGCTTGTTTCACCAATTCTGTTAAAATCGATTGAACACTAATTGAATTACTTTGAAGTTCAGTTAATTTTTTTTCTAATAATTCAGGTTGACTAAAATCAATTTCTAAATGAACCGGAGTACATTGTCCGCCGACAACAGCTTCGGCTCCTCCCGGTAAAGCTTCTATAATTACCTGGGAACCACCATCTAAAGGATTGCGGCTGAACATGACTCCCGCAAATTGGCTGTCAATATAAGGCTGAATTAATACAGCCATTTGGGTGTCGGGTAATTGTCGCTGTCGGCGGTAAGCCACAGCTTCGGAAGTCCAATAAGACTGGCGGCAGCGATTAATGCCGTCGAGCAATTCTGCTTCAGTGAAAACAGGGCCAATAGTTTGATATTGTCCAGCCGCTGAACTAAGATCGCCGTCTTCTCCCGCAGCAGAAGAGCGCACAATCATTCGATTTTGGATTTGGGATTTTAGATTTTGGATTACAGAATTACTGATTAACAGTCGATCGGCATTTTCGTCATCTCTTCTTCCTTCTCCCCTCTTCCCTCTTCCTTCTTCCCTCTTCCCTCTTCCCTCTTCCTTCGATGGCAATATAAAACCCGCAGGTACGTTAAAACCTGCGCGTTTGAGTTGAGACAATTTAGCCGCTTTATCACCGCAGATTGCAGCATCTAAGGAGTCATCAAGAGAAAACAATTGCTCTGATTTAGATAAAGCCATATCATCACCCTGATTGAAATTAATTGCTGCTAACAACAAAGCTAATCCTGTTGCTGCTAAAAATTCGGGCATTGATTGTCCCCACACCCAAACCCAGATAGGAGTACACAGACACCCGCAACGGGAAGCAAAGAGTCTCGCCCGATCGCCCTCACCCCACCAGCGCTGTGCCAAACCCCACACCAGCAGCCCCCAAATGCCCGATGATACAGCCACCGGCGGCGAAAATACCAAAAGACCCCAAACAGCGTTAGTCACGCCTCCACCTCGGGAGATCGCATATCTGCCCGCAACTAGAGGAATTAACAGGGCGATCGCGAGCGCAGGTGCATCCGGGAAGCAAAATCGCCCCGCCAAAACCGGCAAAATACCCCTGGCAATTTCCGCCAACACCGCAGCAATTCCCGCTAATTTCCCGCCGTGAATGAAAGCAGCAGACACACCCACATTCCCCGTACCCAGCGCCCTCAAATCTCCGCGGGTAAACACTCGCACCGCCCATCCCGTTAGCGGTAAAGCACCCAGGCTGAAACTAGCAGCCAACAGCAATGCTATTGTCGGCAACGGCATAAAATCAGCTCTCCTATTTTCAAGCTCTAACCATTATGACGGCAATTCTGTCACTTTTTCTGTCTTCAGATATATCAACAAAAGGGCATTAGCACTTAAGATAATGTAAAAGTAGAGTAGATAAGGATTTAGCCTAATGATAGATATCAGCTTGACCACCCCCATAGCAGTTGTTGTTGCACCCATCAGGCAAGTAATGATTGAGCTGCTGATGCAGCAGCCAGTGCCGGAATCAAGTGTCAGCTTGACGGCTCCAATCGCAGTTCTTGTTGTTGGCTTTATTGCCGCAGTTACGATCGGCTCGATCGCCTGGTACAACTCCAAGCGCCCCCCCGGTTGGGAATCCAAAGAACGCCCTGATTTTGTACCCAAAGTTGATAAAGACGATTTGATTGCTGAAGTTTCTGAGTCACAGAAAAAATAGAATAAAGCTGTTTTAGCTCGAAAAAAGCTTTGAGAGGAATAGGAATTACCCTTGCAGATCGATCCCGTAGGGTGCGCCTTGGCGCGCCTTACGCTATGTAGAAAGGCTTTGAGTGAATCGTTTTAATTGGCCGAAAGCACTAATGTCAATAAACTGAGCGCTCATCCCACGATCGATCGCTTTATTTACATTGATGCAAGATATCATTAGATAGATTTAATCATAGAAATTTATAAGTTGACTACAGCTTGGAAGTTCTCTTGAGATTCAGCCTCTTTTGGGGGGCTGCGTTTGAGATATCTCACCACTTTTTCGTAAATTTGAATGCTCAGGCGATCGCCCCGACGATTATTTTCCAGTTTTATGTCATAAGTTGGTTTTTTCGACGTATGGGCAATCGCTCTAAACCAATGCGGCGGCTTGATGTGGTGACTTGTTTTCTACGCCTAATTCCGTCCGCTTCAAAACCAACAGCGTAATATCATCAAACACTTTTTGAGTGCCGATATGTCCCCGTAAATCGTCAATCACCGCTTGCTTAATTTCTTCAGCCGACAAATGCCAGTTTTGGCGAATGACTTCACACATCTGCTCAACGCCATACTGTTTTTTCTTAATGTCTTTTGCTTCAGGAATACCATCGGTATATAGCACTAAACCATCTCCGGGCTGTAGTTCCATTGAAATGTGACTGATGAAATCAGCAATATCATCGTCGAGGGCGATGGGGAAGCCTAAATCCATTGTGTCGATACGTTCTACCAGTCCGCCAAGGCGCACAATGATTGTTTCTTCATGTTGTCCGCTAATACTGACTTGTCCTTGGGAATAATTTAAAATCGCTAGGGTGAGACTTTTCTCAGATTTCATGCGCTGCACATTTTTGTAGAGGGTGCGGTTGAGCGCATCTAGGAACCGAACCGGATCAGTTTCGCGGATTTCCTTGAGGGTACGAACGGCTGTTTGCGCCATCAGCATCAAGATACCGCTTTCGAGTCCATGTCCAGTAACATCACCGATGCCAAGAGTGACAACACCATCAGTGTTTAAGACATCATAGTAGTCGCCTCCAACTTCATCAGCAGCAGCCATGTATGCAGCAATATCTAGTCCTTCAATTTCCAGTTCAGAAGCATTGGGCAGAATCATCTGCTGCATTTGACGCACGATATCCAATTCCGCACCCATGCGGAGATTGTCTTCCTTGAGTCTCTCGTTGAGGGTATCTAACTTTTGCGCGGAGTCCGCCAGTTGCTCTATGGCTTGTTCGAGTCGATCGGATTGTACCGATATCGATTGGTCAAAAACATCAAGCAACTGCCTCAAAGTCCCTACCTGGGATCTAAGCTGCGCTATCTCCTGCTCAGTGTTTCTTGTGAATATTTGCTTAGAGGCTGTAGCAGATTCATCTTTTTTTTGAGCGAAGACAGCTCCTCGATCGAAGGGCAGCAGTGCTGTCTTTACGTTCAGCGCCAGAGTGCTGAACATCTGAACCGTGCTAATAGGAATCTGGACTTTCAAGAACATGATAATTGCAAACATATTGCCTGAAGGTAATAGACCACCAAACCCCAACACAGACTTGATTCCGAAGGGAATCACAAAGGAGTCTTGAGCGGGAATATAGGGGCTGCCAATCGCTTCAGGTACATAAAAGACGTTGTATTTCCTCTGCTCGATTTCTACCAAAAGATTCGGGTCAGGGTTGATAACTGTTTTTATATCTAAGCCGAGCTGTCTGATGAGTTGTGAGATCATCGGTATCTGAGCGACTACAGATTCGCTTGCCAGCGGAATAGCCTTATGTCCAACGGATGTGTGTCTTGAGTTCCATTCCGTTTGTTCTCCTACTGTTGCCAGTGCAGTCATGCACTTCATGGCAGGCCAAGGGGGATAGTCGCCCAACATACTACGGGCATACTCGGCAAGTTCGACTTCTAAGTCTTCATAAGGGTGAGTTTTGAACAAACGGACTAGGGCGCAGGATTTTTCACCAGTTGGCTTAGTACAGAAATTTTCGTAAAGATACCTAACAATTCTGTTACTCGCCTCTTCCATACTTTCAACCCCCAATCCGAACTGGCGTAGAGCCAACCCGCATTCCGCCATGTCCCTTAAAGTGAATCTCGTCAAGTCGTACATCGGACTTCCTTATAGATTTAGAAATAACGGCAACTAAGAAAGACAGTGCCACAATCCAGTAATTATTGTGCATTTCGGCAGGTACTCGCATCGCCGCCATGCCTATATAAAGCATACTTCCAATGCCAGAGCCCATGAGAATACCGGGGATTAACAATGAGAACCTGCGTGCAAAGCCTCGATGCAAGCTGTAGAAGACGATACCAGATGCAATCGCTGCGGCAAGCCAAGAGACAATCACAAGGGGTAAATTGTAGGCGATCGCTACTGGTAGGTGATAAGCGAGCATTCCTATAAAGTGCATTGCCCAGATGCCCGTTCCCATTGTCAAAGAACGACAAATTAACCAATCTAAGCAAATATTTTTACCATTTTTTCGAGTCATTCTCTCTGTTAATTATAAGGTGGTATAGGAGGTCATAATGGCAATAATGATGGAAAAAATGACGAGCAAAAAATCGTATTTAACTACCATTAATAGATTAGTATACTAAAAAATTAAACTGTGACGATGGCTTGGAAGTTCTCTGGAGATTCAGCCTCTTTTGGGGGGCGGCGTTTGAGATATCTCACCACCTCTTCGTAAATTTGACTGCTAAGGCGATCGCCCCGCCGACCATTTTCCCGTTTCCTGTCATCAGTTTATTGTTTTGAGGTATTGGCGATCGCTCTAAACCAATGGGGCTGCTTGAGGCGGTGACTCTGTTGCTACGCCTAATTCCGTCCGCTTCAAAACCAACAAAGTGATGTCATCAAACACTTGTTGATTGCTGATATGTCGTCGCACATCCTCAATCACCGCTTGCTTGATTTCTTGGGCCGATAAATGGCAGTTTTTGCTAATAACTTCACATATCGGCTCAACACCATATTGTTTTTTATTAATGTCTTTTGCTTTGGGAATACTATCGGTATATAGCACTATACCATTTCCTAGCTGTAGCTCAATTGAAATCTGACTGATGAACTCAGCAATGTCATCGTGGAGGGCGATAGGAAAAAGTTTTCCCTCGCAAGCGACACCAATCTGTCGGGAGAGATCAGGGCAAAACTTCTGATATAGAAAGATTCAATAACACCCTGATGCCAATGACTTCTGGCTATTGTAATAAAAACTCGGTCATTTTATAAAAAGCTTTCCAATCATGTGGGAGCTATCGGGTATTTTATCCATCATTACAATCCTTCTTTACGCCTAAAAGTGTTTAGGGTTTTTCCTTGAGCTGTAAAATAATTTTAAAATTTAAGTTTTGTAACGGAACTTTCGTTGACATCTTCAGCTAATTCACTCCGAACAAATGTCGAGTTTAGCACAGTTAGTCGCTGGAGTCGCTCACGAAATCAACAACCCAGTCAGTTTAATTTATGGTAAAATAGTTCATGTTAATCAATATGTTTGAGATTTATTAAACCTGATTGAAATTTACCATAAATACTGTCGGCAATTCGCAGCATAAATCCCAGAAAAGGTAAAATATATTGCTCTGCATAATCTCAAAAAAGTATAAAAAGCGTAAATTTTGTTAAGTAGATAGCAGATATATAGCCTTTCTCAGAAAGATGAGGTACTATAGGGCATAGGGCATAGGGCATAGGGCATACCTCACTTTTTTGAGAACCGCTGTACAAGCATTTATCTAGTTTCAATAAATTATATTATTTATGTAGGGGCTAATTTCAGACAGCCCCTACATCATTTTTGGTTCTGCTAGCTTATTTTTGCAGCGGATTGAGTTTCGTAACTGAGCTTTCCTTGGCATCTTCAGCGCTATCTTTCAGGAAACCAGAAGCATCCTTAAAGGCGGCGCCTACTCTCTCTAAAATATTGGCATCGGGATCGCTGCGATCGAATACGGGTTGAGCCTTAGCCGGCTGTCCGTCTGGCGCTTCTAACAGACTTTTATCTCCGCCGAGTTCGAGGTCGAACTTGTCAGTTTCCAGGGGTGCAGAGCCCGGATAAAGCAGCTTTGAGGAATTAGATTCAGCGGTAGTCGATGCCAGGAGACGATCGCCCACGATCGACAAATCCGCCCGATTCTTTTCTGCTTGAGCAGGCGACTGATTTACTTTAGGATCGGTGGATGTTTTATAATTCGTGTATCCATCACCGCCACCCTTGTGAGGGTTATTCATTCCTCCAGCTTGAACGGGAGGATTCTCAGGCCGAGCACCTCGAACATCGCCCGAATTGCAAGCGGTGCTGGTAAACAGCAACAAACCGGCCATACATACAGTCAAAAATTGAGTCAAAAATTGACCGTTACGCAGTTTTTTCAAAAAAGAAGTTACAGTGTTCACAAGAAGTTCCCAATTTTTAACTACTACTTGTTAAGAGTAAAAGTAAACTACCCCTGCCTGCCTCTAACGGCGGTGATATTTTGCTGCGGGTTGCTATCGACTTTTTTATAACTTTAGAGGGATTTCATAAACTGCAGAGATTTTTCCAGAGCAAAGCATAATGGTAGGGTGCGCCAGTTCCAATAGTTGCTGGAATGGAAGAGCTTTTTTGTTTCTGACACACCCTAGAAGCTGCTAAGGATCGCGAATTAAATAACTTACAATTTTAATTGTTATTGTGGGACGGGCGGAACGCCCATCCCACAAACTTGTGGAAATTATTTAATTCTCATTCCTAATTAGGGAATTGTTCGACTTTCGCTTCAGCTTGCAAAGTCAGCACGCCCGGTTCCACATTTAGCTGCTGAATTCGCAGGGACATTCCCTCAATTTCAAAATTTCGCAAGTTTAAAACTTCACCAGCTTTGTTCGCCAAAGCTTCAGTTAACTCAGGCGAAAATTCGTTGTTTTCAGGATACTCGACATCCTGAAGAGAAATTGCCCAACCCCCCGCTGCGATCTGAGGCTTTGCTGTAAAATAAATTTTTTCAGTTGAGGTAGTTTCCCGCACCACTACCTCAGCATTTAAAGCGATTTTTCCGTCTAGCAATTGGCACTCAATAGTTTTAACGTCTATTGTCTGCTGTTGTCCCTCAACAGTAACTTTTAAATTTTTAAGTTTCCTGCTGATGTATTCGGAATTAAAAGCGCGGTTGATATCGCTTTCTGTTAAAACTGCGCGTGCCGCACCGAAGGCAGGGCCGTTCAGTTCAAGTTTGCCAAACATAGCGGTCAGGGGATTGACAGCAATATCCTTTATGTGAATTTGCAAATCTTCCACACGCAAATCTTGTTGCATTACCAATCCTGTACCTTCAACCGCAACGGCCTCTACTGATCCCTGGGCTAGCTGGATCGGATCGGTGTTGACTGTGACAGACAAAGTTTCGGATTCGTCTAATTTGCTAGCAATAGCAATCTCGGCTACTTTGTCGATCGCCTGTTCACCTAAACTTCTATTTTGTTGAAGCACGCTCAGAATTCCTAATAATATTGTTTAAAAAATAGTAGTTAATACTTAAGTCATTTACCGTCTTCCTCTCGGCAGGTTTCTCGTCTGAAAAAAACTCAGCCAAAGACAGAGGGTTTCTAGAAAATTGCTAAAATTAATCAGGTACTCTTCGGCGCACTCTACATTGACTCGGTTGCGAAGCGGTGAAAACTCAAAAACTCGGACTTTTGCCCAAAGTCTTTTCTAGAAGTTCGATCGCCCGCTACAATAAGTAAGAGCCGGCACCGCTTTTTGCAATGAATTCAGAATCAACTCTCGCTAGACTACAAGCTACACTTCCCGACGGAAAACTGCCTTCTAGCTACGGGGTATACTTCAAAAACACCCTAGTAGCCCTATGTCACGCCCTAGAAGACCACATTTTGCAAACCAGTGGCGGGGAAAAGAGCGAGCTCCAACCCTTAGTTTTGGTAACGTTTCAGCAGGGTAAATGGTATTTACAGGAAGCCGATCGCTACCTAGATATTGCTAATGCCTCTCGGTGCGTTGTCATCGGTGCAGTAGCCGACAGCGGTTTCGCTACCCACAAAACGGGTCAATTAGAAAATGTATCTTTAATAAATCTCGATGAGAGCGACCCCCTAATCCAAGAATGGAATTTAATCATCGTCGCCCCCACATACAAAGCAATGGTGCTTTGCCGCGAACTTTCAGCCGAGGAATACTTGCCCGAGGGCAAGCCAGAAGTCGATACAGAACGAAAGTTCTACGGTTTGTGGTCGTTTGACCAGTCTTTGGTGTCGGCCTCGGCAGAAATTTTTATAGAACAGACGCGACATTACAACTCCCCGCTAGCCGACAGTTTGCTGGAAATGTACCACGAAATCCTGGCAACCAAAGGCCCGCCCTTGGCAGATATTAGTGGCGTGGTATCGCGGATAGTCACTTACCTGCAAAGTTCTCAGCAGCAAATGGTGGCAATTAACCGCCAAACCCGCGAATTGTGGGAATTGGAAGGTCAAGCTTTGCGCGTCAGCCGCAATTTGAACGCTAACAAACTTCAAGCTTTTCTGCGGATGGCCCAGCGCGTAGACGAACGCGATACCGCAAATCCTACAGCGTCTTTGCAGGTGGCGGCTTTGTCGGAAACTTTGGGTCAACTACTCGATTTGCCGGCTTTGCAGTTGCGGAGGCTGCGGCTGGCTGGATTGCTATTTCGAGTCGGCTTAATTTCGGCCCCGAATGAGGTGTTCGATCGCACTCCCGATGCTTTCGACCAAGCAACTTTATCATTTTGGCGCGATCGCAGTTTCATTGGTTCCCAACTGCTGCAAGCAATGCCGGAACTAGCACCTGTGGCGGAAATTGTCAAGCATCAACTCGAATATTGGGATGGCAGCGGCAGGCCAGAGGGTTTGCGAGCCGAAACCATACCCGTTGCTTCGCGGATTTTGGGGTTGGTCGCTGATTTTCAAGAATTGACTCAACCCCGTGGGGAGCGTGCGGCTTTGAGTTTGAGCGAAGCTTTGGAACAGTGCCGCGAACTGTCGGGCACTCGCTTCGATCCGGCTTTGGTGGAAACTCTCAGCAACGTCGTCAGGCTGGCAGAAATGGGTTTGATGCAGTTACCGAACCGCCCCAGCCAACTGCCTAACGTGTGGCTGGAGGATTTGGGCGATCGAACGACCGCGGCAGCTCCGGCATTATAAAATAACTAGATTGGTAATGGGCGATCGGTAATTGGTAATTGGGAACTTGTACAGAGCTTGTGCTGAGCGCAGCCGAAGTGCCTAGCCGAAGTATTGGGCATTTAAAACTCAGCACAAAATCTGTTCCAGCACTACAAAAAATCAAAAATCAGCCTGTGCTTGCTAAGCGCACCCTACCACTGGGAGTTGTGTCCGCTGCCTGTCTGTGCGCTAATGACTGATGACTAATGACTAATGACTAAAAAATAATGACTAATGACCTCGAAGCGATACGCAAAGGCAAAATTTTGATGTTGGCCGGCACTGATTTAGCCGGCAAAGACTTAGCGGGAGCCGATCTCGCCGATGCTAACTTGTCTCAAGCCAACTTGAGTGGAGCTAATCTTGCCGGCGCTAACTTGCAGCGGGCCGTATTGCGAGCCAACCTCCGTGGCGCTGACTTGAGCGGCGCGGACTTGCGAGGCGCAGATTTTCGCAATGCCGATTTGCGGGGAGCTTCCTTCGCTAACGCTTTAGTCCGCGACGCAAGTTTTGGGGGTGCTTTTTTGACGGGAGCATCCATCGGCAATTTGGATTTGAGCGGTGTCGATTTTCGCGGCGCTGATTTGCGGGGCGCTGCTTTGGCTCGGGCAATTTTGCACTCCGCCGATTTGAGCAATGCCAATTTGTCAGGCGCTGATTTGTCGGGAGCTGACTTGGAAGAAGCGATCCTGAATGGAGCCGTACTGCGCGGCGCTAACCTGACGGGGGCTAATTTGCTTTGCGCCATGATCGAACAAACCCTTTGGGATGGAGCGTTGCTCGACCGCGCCTGTCTCCAAGGTACCCCCCTGAGCCTTTAAATTTCAACAATGTTGTTTTGAAGACAGACAAAAAACAATATCTGCTTATGAGGTGAATAAGCACAAGCTATTTTTACATTTCTTAATATGAGGTTATAATGGCGACTGTAGATGAGCAAACGAATAAATGGTAGCAGCTTTGTTTAGCGGTACATCCTTTCAAGGTCAAAGTGGCGATCGCCTTGTTAGTAAAGTAGCAGGAGCTGCGATCGCAGCCTTATTCAAGCGTTCTGAAAAGGCCGAGGCCAACATCCGAGTCGAACCAGTAGCCAAACTCTTGCAGGGAAGCATCGACGGTTTCGACTTCGTTGGCAAAGGTATGTTGATGTACAACGGCCTTCGCATAGAAGTGATGGAACTCTACCTGCAAGCACTCTCCATTGATTTTGGAGCGATTTTTGCAGGTCAAGTGAAATTGCGGCAGCCTACCCAGGCAAATATGCGAGTAGTCTTAAGTCGATCGGATTTAACCACCTCATTCAATACACCTTTTGTAGTTGAAAAACTCCAGAAGCTGAAGTACCAAGAGCAATCTCTGCACTTTCAAAACACTGAAGTCAGCTTCGGAACCGACAAATCAATTCGGCTTCAGTCCGAAATTACCGTAGGCGAGGCCAGCGAACCCGTCAAAATAGATATTACTGCTCAATTGCAAGTAGAAGACCGACGTAAAATCCAATTTGTCAGCGTTACTTACGGCGGTGACGGGCAAGCAGTAGACTTGGGTCAAGCTATAATTGCCCACGTAAATAACTTGCTAGACTTAGACAAATTTGCCTTAGAAGGCACTCAACTGCGAGTAGACCGCTGCCGAGTTCAGAACGACGAGCTGGTTTTCTACGGTTGGGCTGGTATCGAACAGTTCCCCAAAGGCAAGCGCTAAACCTCAGCAGGCTGAGGTTTGCCCAGCCATCTAGTTTGGAAAAAGAGCATTTTTTAGTTAGCAAACAACCCGCACCGGCGGGTTTTGCTTTAGATTTTAGATGGCAAGAAAAATCTAAGATCTAAAATCTCGCATCTAAAGTCGATCGACGCAAAATCAGCACTGAGGTTGATTCGATTGGGCAAATTATTTTGATAGATTCAAATAATAAATTAAACCACTCTCAAGAATAAAGATGCTCGGATTTTATTTATTTTGTATCTACGTCGCAGTCTTGTCCGTGTTTGCCCGGCCGGGCCACCGCCGGTCGGAGAAATGGTGGGTAGAAATTATCACCGATTTGCCCCACTGTACCTACTATTTTGGCCCCTTTGACACCGACAAAGAAGCTTCCAGCAATACTCCAGGCTACATAGAAGACTTGGAAAGCGAGGGAGCCAAAAGGGTTAGCATCCGCATTAAACGGTGTCAGCCTTCGGAACTCACAATTTGCGATAGTGAATTCTCAGAGGGTATCGCGGCTTAAGAATTTTGATAGTCCAACCGGCAGAAACCGGGTTTTTTGACGAAAATACTCCATCTATTGCGAGGGGTATCGGTTAAACAACCCGGTTTGTCGGCGTCTAGAGTGCGTAAGTTCTGTTTTAGTTTTTCATTAACTGAAGCCTCAACAATAATATTAAGCATCATCTTGTCCTAGTCCTTACCCTGCGGACTTTATATTTGTAGTGGTGGCTTAAAAGTAGGCATCTTCTCCGCCAAAATGCAGATTTTAGCTAGCATTAACTGCCAAAAATAATTGGGGCTAAATCAGCACTGAGGACGAGCCGATAGATCCCGTTGCGTTGATAAATTGAGAGAGAACAGAAAAAACTACTTAAGTCTTCCCAGAGGTAAATATGTTTGAAATCTCTATGTTGGGTATGTTTTTCACTGCCCTTTGGGTGCTAGCTCAACCTGCTAGCAGCACTCGACGCGACGAATGGTGGGTAGAAGTTGATACAGATTCGCCAAAGCGTACCTATTACTTTGGGCCCTATGACAGCAGAGAGGAAGCTTCTGACAGATCGACCGGCTACATCCGAGACCTGGAGAACAAAGGAGCTAAAAAAATTACCATCAACCTCAAACAAGGTAGCCAACCTACTCAGCTAAGAGCTAGCGAAGAGTCTTGAGAAGGTTGGAAAGTGCAAATTACGGGCGAAGAAAAGTTGACTTATTAACAGGGTTTTTTTCAAATGAGATCGCGCTTGCATACAGTAGGGACACAACAATGCTGTGTCCCGATGAAAGAGTGAAGAAAGAATCTTATTTGCGTCCGAGAAATGCACGCTTTTTCAAAGCACCATCTGATTGAGATTACTGCGAGGATTAAAAGTGCGATTGGCTTTGAGTTTTTCATAGCATTCGCGTTCTACACTGCTAATTTCTTTCGGTGGCACGATCGCAATTTTGACCAACAAATCAGTCCGCTCGTTTTTCTTCGGTTTCGGCCATCCTTTGCCTCGCAACCGCAAAGACTGACCCGAACGAATCCCGGCTGGAAATTTCACAGTGATCATACCTTCAGGCGCCGGCACTTCAATTGAAGCTCCCAACACCGCTTCGTCAGGAGTTATCGGCACTTCGCAGACCAAATTCTCTCCCTCAAACTGGAAGAAAGCGTGAGGCAAAACTTCTAATTTTAGGTACAAATCTCCCTGCTGCTTCGTGTACGGGTCAACTTGACCTTTGCCTTTTATCCGAATTTTACTGCCGGTTTTCACTCCTGCTGGAATCGAAACTTCGCCCGTGGCGACTCGCTTAGAAGTTCCCCGAAATGCTTCCCCCAGAGTCAGAGAAATGGAGACCTCGGTGTCGAGAGAGCTGACTGCGCTGCGGTTTTCGTACCCCGCGAAATCTTCAAATCCGCCAAAACCTGTGGGCCCGCCGCTGGTGCTGCGGTAGTTGCTGTAATTCCACTTGGCATTGCGGGCATTACCCGGACTACTACCTGCGCGACCTAGCAAGGCATTGATAAATTCGTCAAAACTGCCGTACTCGCTGAAGTCAACCCCGCCAAAGTCTACATTCGTACTGCCCCCGCCGGGCCATCCGCCTGGAGTTGTGGCAGCTTGCTTCCAGTATTGACCGTATTGATCGTATTTTTTGCGTTTTTCAGGGTCTGAGAGCACTTCGTAAGCTTCGTTTACTTCTTTAAAACGAGCTTCTGCTTCTTTGTTGCCGGGGTTCATGTCCGGGTGATATTTGCGGGCTAGTTTGCGGAAAGTTTTTTTAATTTCGTCAGAACTGGTCGTTTTGTTGAGTCCCAAAATAGCGTAATAGTCTTTAAAATCTGTTGCAGCCATTAAGCAATCCCCTCTTTATTAGTTGTTATTTGTTAGTTGTTAGTTGTTAGAAAGAATAAATCCCAAATTACCCGCAGGATGGCGCATTAGTATAATGCCAGGAGCCGAAGTGCCTGCGGCATCTCATTCAAATTATAGGTTATCAAAGGTTTGAACTCGATCGAGTTCGGTTGTTGCTTGGCGTTCGATCGCAATTTCCGCACTCCCCTGCTGTTTAAGATTTTATAGCATTCGGCTCTCTCGTGTCCAAGGGAGCTGAAGCAGCAGCCTCTAGAAATGCTTTTGGCATTCGACAACACAAACAATAGCTTTCATCAATTAAGAACGTCCTTACCCTCTAGGGCGTTGCTATACCTGTGAGCTTTGAGACGGTGAAACTCCTGCGGCGAATACTTTTGGGGAGTTATGAGACTTAGGGCTTTCGGGAGGCTGCAGCCCGGTTGAGGTGAGGCGGGCAAGCTGCTGCTGTTGCGGGCGCGAGCCTAGGAGGGTTGACTGGCGCGGACGATCAATCTTTTTTTGGTCTTTTTTTCCGGGGCACGGTGCGATGGCTACGCCCCGGCTTACCCCTACGAACTTCTCGATATGAGCTTGATCACCCAATCCAAATCTTAGCAGGTTTCCATCAGCAAGTTCTGTCAAATCTGGTTTATGAATTGTGACTATATAATACCCTAAATTGCGCCGTTTTTACACAGAATTTCTAGATATTTTTTATTCACCCCAGACCCCGGCTAGAGAATTTTATTTTTACAACCTCTGAATACATTTAAGTCAAAGTAATATAACATAATTTCTTCGCTGTCTGTTAGCTAAATCACACACTTGTATAAAACATTAAGATAGGATAGTAGAGCGATAAGCTTTTAACGCTACTAGGGTGCTAACATTATGAATTATTTGCTAAGTTGGCCTTGTGGCTGCTGCGACGATTGGAAAGATAGTTCCGAGAGTGCTGTGGTGCTCAGAAACGGGCAGCGCATTTGTCAGTCGTGCTACCAGCGCAAATACAAGAATCAGAAGCTATTCGCCAGACGCAGGCGAGCGGACATATCTGTATCGCGGCAGACAGTAACAGAGACTGTCGCTTATTAATAATGCGCGAGCCTTTGAATAAAGCCAAGTATTTCGACAAACTCGCATCAGCGGTGGGAATTAATAATCAACAAAAAAAAGAATGAATTTCGTCATCAGTCATCAGTCATCGGTCATTGGTGATCTGTCACTAATTTCATTATTTATCATCAGTCACTTGAAAAGCAGGTAACAGATTTTAACTTAAAAAACTAATGACTGACGACTAATGACTAATGACTAATAACTAAATGATAGTTCCATCAGGAATCGTGGCATTTTTCAGAACTACGATAATGCCACTGCGGATGTAAAAACCTTGGTTTTCGCGGTTGGCTTCTTCCACTCGGTCTTTATTAATTATTTGAACATTGCGGCCGATGCGAGCATTTTTATCCACAATCGCGCGGCGAATTGTAGTATCTGCACCGATACCAAGGGCGACGCCGCCGTTGTCCAAACTCGAATGCCGTTCTGCGTCGGGTTCGTAGAAGTCAGCACCCAGGACCAGGGTGTCTTGAATCGTACATCCAGCTTCAATGCGCGATCGAACTCCCAACACAGAATGGTCGATCCGGCACTCTTTGAGAATGCAGCCTTCAGCAATAATCGATTCAGTGACGTGAGTATTTAAAAGCTTAGTCGGCGGCAAGAAACGCGGGCGAGTGTAAATTGGCGCCTTTTCATCGTAGAAACTGAAAGGCGGCTGAGGCTGTTTTGTCAGAGCCAAGTTAGCATCGTAAAAAGCCTCAATGGTTCCGATATCTTCCCAATAATCGTCAAACAAATAAGCTTGAACGTTGTGGTCTTTTGCAGAATTCGGAATTATCTCTTTACCAAAATCAGTTTGGTTTGGAGATTCTTTCAGGAGTTTAATCAGAACTTCTCTTTTGAAGACGTAAATCCCCATCGAAGCAATGTAAGGACTTTCCTGAGCTTGCTGCGCTGTCAATCCCAGTGTAGTAGTATCCACCTGCATTTGTTTGAGCGCATCGCCTTTTGGCTTTTCGCTGAAAGAAACAATGCGGCCGGTGTCGTCGATTTTCATCAAACCAAAATCCGACGCCCGCTTCTCGTCCATAGGCAAAACCGAGAGGGTGATATCCGCGTTGGTTTCGCGGTGTCTCTGCACAAACTTCTGGTAGTCCATGCGATAGAGGTGATCGCCCGAAAGAATCAAGTATTCATCAACGTCCCACTGTTCTAGCAGCGAGAGATATTGGCGAACTGCATCGGCTGTCCCTTGAAACCAGTTGGGGTTTTCCTGAGTTTGCTGGGCGGCGAGCACCTCGACAAATCCCTCGGTGAAGCCGGAAAACTGGTAGGTGCGAGAGATGTGACGGTTGAGGGATGCCGAGTTGAATTGGGTGAGGACGTAGATTTTGACTATTTCCGAGTTTATGCAGTTGCTGACAGGAATATCGATGAGGCGATATTTGCCTGCGAGGGGAACTGCGGGTTTGGCTCGCAGTTTGGTTAGGGGGTAAAGGCGGGTGCCTACACCGCCACCGAGGATGATGGCTAAAACTTTTTTCAAGGAACTTTCTCCCTAGGGTCGATTAACTCTCCAAGTACAGTGTCGGATGGTGAGGGCTTCTTGACAAGGGGGGGGAGCAAGGAAGTTTTGAGTTTTGAGTTAGGAGTTGAGTCGTTTACACAGAAACCAGGTTGTTTAATCCAAATACTTCTTCAAACTCTCAATAAGAGTTAAAAAACCCGGTTTATCAGAGTTGGAGTACGTCCTGGATTGGAGTTAGGAGTTTTGAGTTGTGAGTTAAAATACCCATCTATCCAGAATGGATATTTAAAAAAGTTTTGAGTTGTGACTTAAAATACCCTTCAATAAATAAAGGCAGTTTAAGGAAAGAATAAGGTTCGGGGTTTGGGCTGTTAATAATAAGTCTTTTGGGTAAATTCCCCGTTTTCACAATTTATCAATCGAGGCTCATGGCGCTGTTGTTCTTTTTCAAGGCAGGTCGATCGCGCCACCACGGGCGCTGACGCTCTGTATGGGCCCTTCTTCGCGCTCTGGTTCTGCTTGAGTTTGAGCCGGTTTTTTTTGCGGGCGTTTCTGTTATTTGAGTTTCTCCGACTCCACAGCACTCAGGAAGCGCCCCCCGTCGGGACGATAAATTTCTTCTAGGTAGAGTCAGTTTTCAATCTTAGAGTGACTGCAAATTTGTGTAATTTTTTACAATTTCTCCAGCGACCAAATGGGATAAAAGGTCTATTCTCTACCAAAAGCTAGATCCGCGACAAACATCTGCTACTGTACCCTAAGCCGTAAAATCTAGAAAAAGTGTATGCAAATTCAAACGCCGGACTGGGTTAAACACGCGGTATTCTACCAAATATTCCCCGATCGCTTCGCCAAAAGCAAACAGCCTCGCAAACGCCTGCTGCAAAACTTCATGTGGGAAGAATGGCACGAAATTCCCACCCTGCAAGGCTACAAAGGCGGAGACTTGTGGGGCGTGATGGAAGAGCTAGACTACTTGCAAGACTTAGGAATTAACGCAATTTATTTCACCCCCATATTTCAGTCAGCCAGCAATCACCGCTACCACACCCACGACTACTATCAAGTCGATCCGATGTTGGGTGGCAATCCGGCTTTTAAAGAGCTTCTAGACGCAGCTCACGATCGCAACATCAAAGTTGTCCTCGACGGCGTATTTAACCATGCCAGCCGTGGCTTTTTCTTCTTTCATGATATCCTCGAAAACGGCCCCCATTCTCCTTGGGTAGATTGGTTTAAAATTGAAGGCTGGCCGCTATCGGCCTACGACGGCAATTTTCCTGCTAATTATGCTGGTTGGGACGGGAATCGAGCCCTTCCTGTATTCAATCACGACAATCCAGAAGTGCGAGAATACATCATGGAAATCGCCGAATATTGGATTAAATTCGGCGTCGATGGCTGGCGGCTGGACGTTCCTTTTGAAATTAAAAACCCGGGATTTTGGCAGGAATTTCGAGACCGAGTTAAAGCAGTTAATCCCGAAGCTTACATTGTCGGCGAAGTTTGGGAAGATGCGAGAGAATGGCTCGACGGCACTCAATTTGACGGCGTGATGAATTATCTTTTTGCTGCACCGACTATTGCTTTTGCAGCGGGGGACAGGGTAGATTTAACTCAAATTGAAGGCCGTGCTTATCATCCCTATCCGCCGCTTTTTGCTAAAGAGTACGGCGACAAAATTCAGCACGTTTTGGAACTGTACCCGTGGCCGATACAGCTAACTCAACTTAATTTGTTGGCCAGTCACGATACTGCGAGGTTGTTAACAATTGCAGGAGGCGATAAAGCTAGCGTCGAACTCGCTACTTTGCTACTGTTAACTTTTCCTGGAGCTCCCAGCATTTACTACGGCGATGAAGTTGGTTTGCCCGGTGCTCTAGATCCCGATTCTCGCCGCGGTTTCCCCTTACAAGGTCACTGGGAACTTGATGTTTTAGATTACCACAAGCAGTTGATAGCTTTGCGGCACAAATACGCTGCCCTCCGCACTGGTTCGTACCAAATTCTGTTTGCTGAGGGAACGGTTTACGTTTTTGCCAGAATTTTGGGGGATGAGGAAATAGTTGTTGCTGTCAATGTCGCGACAGAAGCAGCTAATATTAGCTTTGAGCCAGCTAAGTTGAAATCTCCTCACGATAAATTGCTGTTTGGGAAAGGCGAGTTTGTTTGGAAAGGTGACGGGGAAACTCGCCTTTTAGAATTGATGCTGCCGGCGCGCTCAGGATTGATTTTAGGTTCGGATAATTAGTTCAGCAATTACGCAAGTGTCACGATCCAATCGACTTGTAGGGTGCGTTAGACCGAGTTATGGACGGATGATCGATGGTTTTGGTTCTGAGGCACCTTACTAATTGTGACACTTGCGTAATTTCTCTAGTTTAAAATGTAAGGTGCGCCCATAATCACCCTACTAAATTTAGAGATGTCGCAAGTTTGATTATGCTGCAACCATTGCTGGTAGTAGCACGGCATCAATGATATGGATGACGCCATTGTCAGCAAGAATATTGGAAGTGAGAACTTTAGCATCATTCACTTTAAGGCCGTCAGAAGTATCAATTCCTACCACCGAACCTTCAACTGTTTCTGCCGAACTTAACTCAAGCAAATTCTCAGTTAGTACCTCGCCAAACAGAATGTGATAAGTCAGAATTTTCTTGAGCTTGGGTATGTCTTCCAACCAAGACGTAAGAGTGTTCGTAGGAATTTTGGCAAATGCCTCGTCAGTGGGTGCTAAGACGGTGTAGGGGCCCGGACTTTGCAATAAATCTAACAAACCAGCCGCTTCAATAACAGTCACGAGTGTTTTGAAAGAGCCGGCATTGGTGACAGTCTCGACAATATCAGGCATGATGTTTTTCAGGAGTGCAAATAGCAGAAAATAAATCTGTGGCGACGATCATTTTAGCAATTTACAAATAGCAGAAAATGAATCGGAGGGATGATGATTATTTGAGCCATTATAAGTTAAATTCGGTTGCAGGCTCTGATGGCTGGGCGCGATCGACCTTTTGGGCTTATACTTGGGTCGCCTCCTCCCCCTTGCGGAAAAACTGCTTTAAAATCTCTCCGGGCTCTCTGTCCCAGGTGTCGATATGTTCGTAAATTAAGCCGTCTTTATCCAGTTTATAAGTAGAGTAGCCGTTAAAAAAAATCCGAGCTTTCCAGGGAACCCGCAGTGTCCCGCGAACAGTCCAATTTGCCACAATAGTATCATGGGCTGTCTGACCTACGTCGTGCAGGTCGAAGTAAATCTCGTTAAAGAATAGCTGGCCGTGAAATCGCAGAGTCCAAAAGATAATGCGATAGTTGATTTTTCCTTTAAATTTGTTAACAGGGTCTTGAAAATAAACATCTTTTGTGTAGATGTCGTAGGAGATGTCTTTCTCAAACAGCGTCGGGAGATCCGCTTTGAGGGTGTCTACTGCTTGTTCTACCTGCATTTGATATTCGAGCGCGCTCAAACTACCACCTTGTGACAGTATTAATTTATAACTTTAAATGAATAATCTCGATCGGCAGCGGGATGAGAAAAAAATCGATACTTCATCCAGCTCTAATCTTACCTCTAATTATATTGTCCGCGCCGGCCTTTCTGCTGGCCCGGACTTGCGACATCGAAACCTTGGCACAGATTTGACAGAACACCCCCACTCCTCTGATATTCTCGCAGAAATCAACAGCGGCAAGCTGTTGATGGTAGATAGCCGTCGCCGGAACGGTCTAATTTTGATTAAACGTTTCCACGCGGAGTTTGCCGGGCCTGGGGCTGCCGTTGGCGGCGCTTTTGAGGTTGACTCTCAGCAGGTAATTCCCGTGGGCGATTTTTGTTTGGTTTGCCCTCAATCTCCCGAAGAAATACAGAAAGCTTTTGGAATTCGGCGGCAGTGGGTGCGGTTAATGGAACAGTTAACGGCAAAGCCGACAGCTTTGGAACGCGCACAAATGGTTTTAACTCAGTTTGAACAATATTTGGATTCGGAAACGGTGGCACAAATTCCCGATGAAGCTTTGGCACTTTTAGTAGGCGTATTTCCCCAGACTATTCGGGCGGCACGGCAAGGAAATGATCAGTTATAAATTGGTGTAGATACCTTATGCTGCGATCGCGCTGCTACAAGCTCCACTCGGCATTCTGCAAAACGACTCGATAGCCATCTGGGTCTTCAAAGGTAACTCCATCTTTGTCCCAGTAGGGATTGTAGGAGTTTACAGGCTCAAATCCACTGGCTTTCATTCGCTCAACAGCCTGCTGCCATTCTTGTTGGTTAGGAAGGTAAAAGACGATAAGATTGTCTTGAGTTGGAGCGCCACCTACAATATGTCCCCGTTGATGGATGAATTCAAAGTGGTGGCTTTCTCCTGGCATTCCAACCATTACTCCGTCAAAACCTTCATGGTTTTCAAAACGATCGAGGATTTGCAGCCCTAAACCCTCTGTGTAAAAATGAACAACTCGATCGAGGCAATCCGTTGGACGAGCAACCCGTAAAACCTTTCCTTGAAGCATATATATCTTCTCCAAAGTTATTTTTGTGTTAAGCAGAAACTGGATACCGAATATTATGAGTTGTCAAAAATTTCTCCTATTCGATCGACTGTTCGCTGATTTTCCTCGGGACTGCCCACCGTAATTCGCAAACCTCCTCCAGTATGCCGAATTAAAGTACCTCGATCTTTTAGCTGCTGCATGATTTGTTTGTGTTCCTGTTCAGCAGATTCGCCATCGCCAGCTTTCACCCGCAGGTAAACGAAGTTAGCCGCACTCGGCCAAACTTGCAATTTTTGATGCTGAGTTAGCGCTGCAATTAATTTGGCTCTTTCTGATAGAGTTTCGGGAATGGTTGCTAGCAATAACTGCCGCTGCGCTAGGGCTAACTCGGCTGCTGTTTGCGAGAAACTGGGAAGGTTGTAGGGGAGACGGATTTTTTCTAAGGTGGCTGTGAGTTCGGGATGGGCGATCGCATATCCGACTCTCATTGAGGCCAGTCGAAATGCTTTGGAAAATGTGCGTAAAATAATCCAATTCGGGTGCTGTTGCAATTGGTGTGCTAAAGTATTTTGGCTGAATTCAAAATAGGCTTCGTCAATTACTACTAATATCTCTTCGGGTAAAGTTGACAACCATTCTATTTCATCGGTTGTCAAAGCATTGGCTGTAGGGGAATTGGGATGAACGACAAAGACGGCGCGCACGGGGGGATTTTGATTTTGGTCGTTAGCGCACCCCGCCCCTACGGGGGCTACCCCAACGGAGAGGATCGCCCTTTTAGCCGCCTCGATATCGATTTCAAAATTCTCCTCTTTCCGCTGAACACTCACAACGGGAATGCCGAGGGTTTGGGCCATTATTCCATACATCGAAAATGTAGGATTCGCTACCAAAATAGAGCCTTTACCGCTTAAACAAGTAGCTATTAAGAGGGATCTAATTAGTTCGTCGGAACCGTTACCCACAGAAATATTGTCGGCTGTAATGGCGGTTTTTGGCAGTGTAACCCCCTCTAGCGGGGGGATTGTGATTGATTCATTGACGTATTGGGCGATCGCCTCTTTGAGCGCTGCGTGGCCTCCGTCAGGATAGCGATTTGTCTCAATTAACTGCTGGTAAGTCCAAGCTAGCTTTTTTTTTAATTCCTCTGGCAAGTCGTAGGGGCATTCGTTGGTATCAAGGCGATCGATCGCACTTTCGGAGTGCGCTGGTTCTCCTGATGTGCCGCCCGGATGGGGAGTGTATGCGGTAAGTTCGGCTAAATCTTTTCGGATAAAGGGAAGCATGGTATAGTTTACGACTTTTTATTTTAGATAATCTGCTTAGAAGCATCTGAACTTAGCATAGAGCTTGTTCTATCTCGAAAGCAAGAGGAGATGCGGCATTTAGTTTCTGTCGATCGATTGATGCGTCGGCTGTGGCCAATTGATTATTCTTATAAAGTAACTGCTAATATGTGGAAACCAAGTATGAAAGTCAAGCCTTCCGATATATCTAAAAATGCCGCCGCTACCCTCATAGCTTTGAGTTTGGCTGTTCTCCCTTCAGCTATGCCTGCCTCAGCTCAAACGGAGTCAGCTCCGGCCCAGAACAATACTGATTCTAATGGAGTTGTTCTAGACAGAACTCCCTTTCAAGAAAGCAAGGAAGACAACAATCATTGGGGTGCTTTGGGTTTGTTGGGCATCCTCGGTTTGGCGAATCTGTTTCGCAAGGATGAACCCAAACGCTACCGCGATCCGATGGGCGAATAATTGTTTAAACGGCGGTCGCACAAGCCAAAAAACAAATCAACCGTCGTGGATTCCGAAACCGGGTTTTTTACCGAAAGACTGGATTATTGCCTTTAATCCGAGCAAAAAATCCGGTTTCTTTGATATTGATGGGAATTTTGGCCACAAAGTTTATTCAATCCCGCCACAAAGCAATGCCACCCAATAAACCGCTCACATTTGGTACTATTTTAACCTGCGGCGGTAACTCGAAAACAATCTTTTTAGTATTGCCGCCGCCGATGTAAATGCGATCGCAGTTAAAGAGATATTGCAGATAGGTGAGCGCTTTTTCCAGACGGCGATTCCATCTTTTGGAACCGACTGTATCTAATGCCGATCGCCCTAATTGCTGTTCGTAAGTTTCCCCTTTGCGAAACGGGTGATGTCCTAACTCTAGATTTGGCACCAAGATCCCATCGACAAATAAGGCAGAACCAAAACCGGTGCCAACGGTAATTACTAATTCTACCCCCGTCCCAGCAATTGCTCCCAATCCTTGAATATCGGCATCGTTAGCCACTCGCACAGGTTTTCCCAAGCGATCTTTGAGAGTAGTTTGTAAGTCAAAATCTATCCAAGACGGATCTAAATTCACTGCGGTTTTTATGACGCCTAGACGCACGACTCCAGGAAAACCGACGGATACTCGGTCAAATTCTCCTTGTCCGCTGGCTAAAGAGGCGATCGCCTCTAGTACGGGTTCGGGTTTCGGTGGTTGAGGCGTTTCTAAACGGCTGCGTTCCGTTTGGGGATCGCCTTCATTGTCCAAAACCATAACTTTGATGCCGCTTCCGCCAATATCCACGGCTAAGGTGCGAGTCGATCGATCTTGTTCAGTCATTTGATTGTTGAGACTTGCAAGTTGGTAAAATTTTAATTTTTGAATTGGCAAAACTTTTGAATCGCTTCCCAAATTTCCGCTAGGACATTTCCCAAAGAATGATCGTCTTCTAATTCGATTAATTGCACCCAGGGACGGTTAGCGGCAAAATTTCTGCTAGCTTGAATCGGTATTATTGTATCATGTTTGCCGTGAAGAATTAACGTAGGGACTGACCGAATTAATTTTTCTTCAGGGTATTGAGCCATATCTGCCACAAACTGATAATTCAGTGGGAGATAAAGCTGTTCGCCGTAGTGGTAAACGGGCAAATATTTCTCACACTGCCACTTTTCTAACTGTTGCTGTCCCAACAGTGGCAGCCAGTGGGAGATAAAGTCAAAAGCTGGCGCTAACAAAACTATTTGCTTTACTGACAATTGTCGCTGGGTCAACCAAGCCGCGGTCAGTCCCCCAAAACTCGACCCAATTATTGTAACTCCCCCTAATTGTTTTACCTTGTCGGCCGATGGGGAGGATGGGGTTTGCAGAAATTCTGTTTCTATTTGCTGCAACTGGCGGGTGAGGGTGAGACCGGAAAAATTGTTTTGATTGAGATCGGGAGTTTTTAGGTCAATTCCTAGGGACGAAAAGCGATCACGGAAATATTTTGCCTTAAGGGAATCGGGACTTGATGCAAATCCGTGTAAATAAATGTAACTCGAATGGTTTTTTAAATTCATTCAGTAATTGATATTTAACAACAAATATTAAGTATAACACCCAGAGCCCCGACTTCTTAAAGAAGTCGGGGCTCTAATAAGCCGTGAACAAAATGGAACTATTACTGCGGTTTTTGACCGTTTTGCATCCGATTTTTAGCATTTTGTCGGCGCTGCTGCATCATTTGAGCTAATTGGCTGCGCTGTTCGGCAGTGAGCACTTCTCGCATTGCGAGTGTACTTTCAAATTGCACCTCTTCCAACTGCTGCCTCAATCCGATTATTTGACGGTGTTTTTCGCGCATTTCGCTGGCATTTGCCGTGCCGGACATCATCGTTTCCAATTCTTGTCTCGCTTGGCGGATTGCTTGCATCCGCTGGGAAACTTGGTCTTTGTAGCGATCGCGAACTGCTTGCATTTGCTGCTTTTGGTCAGCGCTTAAATTCAGTTTCTCGAACATCCCGCCTTCCTTGCCAGCAGGTCGATTTGGTCGCTGATTTTGTGCAAATGTTTCCGGTTCGAGGGGATGAGGAACTGCTATTGCTGCGGCTGTACTACCGAGAGTCAGCATTAAAACTGCTAGGGCAGAAATACGACGAATTGACATGAAAAATACCTCTTTGATATTACTTATTTGTTGGCGGTTGGCTGTCAGCACCAGGGCTGACATTCAACCAGTCTGTTTGCGAGCGATCGGTCATACTTTCTTGGGTAGAATCATGGAGGACACCCTCCCAGTTAGTAACTAAAAATGCTTCTAACTTAGCTGTTTCCTCCTCTGGCAATTGTGCAGTATGAAACGGACGGTAGCCAGACCAAAAAACTAGCAGGCTAGCAGCAATTGCAGACGACAAAGCCCACTTAGAAACAGAGAATATTTTTAACCTATTATCAGACTTTACTGACGCAATTAAGCGCGCTTTTTGGCGCTGATTTTCATGGAAAACACTCGCCTGATTACTTTCCATTGCTGCTAGGACTTTTCGCTCTAAATCTGGTGCAGCTTCAGGAAGATTTGGGCGATGTTGCTTCAAGAAATTAACTAACTCTTGGTCGCTGCTTGGGTTATTCATAGCTCGCTGACACCTTCTTTTTGCAAAAATTGCCGCACAGCATTTCGGGCATAAAACACGCGAGATTTGACGGTTCCCGCCGGCAGTCCCAAAATTTGAGCTACTTCTTTTTGCGGGATGTCTTCTAAGTCGTGCAGCACCAAAACGCTGCGGTGTTCAAAGCTCAATTTCTCCAATCCTCGCTGCACTAAATCTTGATAGTGCAACTGCATCAAGTCAGAGGTACGATCTGTGACAACAATCCGATCCATTTGTTCTTGATTTTTGAGTTTGGAATCAAAAGAATGCTGCTTAGCAACTGCTTGTCTTTGGTCAGAAGCCACATTCCAAGTGATTCGATAAAGCCAAGTAGAAAAGTTGTCTTGGTGCTTGAGTTTTGGCAATCCTTTCCACACTCGCAGGAATACTTCTTGCGTTAAGTCGTCAAGCAGCGACGGCCCACAGAGTTGGTAAAGGGTTGACCTGACTTTGTGTTGGTAGCGTTGGTAAAGGTGGCGAAAGCAGGTGCGATCGCCCTTTAAACATTCAGCAACTAAGTCCGAGTCGGAACAGTTATCGATTAAAACATTGGCTGACACAGCTAACACCTGTGAAGTCTCCCCCACCAGTTCGTTATCTGAAGTGTTTAGACAGGACGATCGCGAAAAAGGTTCAAATAATTTAAAATATTATTTTGAGCATGAATCCGCTTGGGGTAAAAAACTGCACCAATGTCAGCAACAGGCAAGATGCCTGTTCCACAAAAATTAAATAAATTTTTTTGTGGGGAGTAAGGGTTGGGCTTCTAGCCCGCCCCTAACAGGCAAGAGACCTGTTCCACAAAACTCAATTTTATTGTGGAACGGGCATCTTGCCCGTTCTTAACAAGAATACAAGATGTGAGTTCTAACTATTTATAGCATTTTTCCAATAAGTATAAGTCTCTAAACCAATACTTTTTGGATCTTCATTATAGAGTTCATCTAAACATTTGAAAAGAGCTAAAGCGTAATTTTTCAATCCCAACTCTGTCAAACTTGTGATAATCCTAGTCAGCCGCAGGTAGTTGTGATTAAATTTTTGAATCCACTCTCTTTTTCTTGACAAATATTCTGCGGATTTGGCAATTACAATTTCTGCGTTCTCCCCTTCGCGGCATTCCAACCCGTAAAATGCCAGCATGACATTGAACGAATGGAGTAAGCGATTTTTCAACTCTTCACTTGTTCTAAAAGCTTGAATTACCTCATCATTTAAAGTCGGAACACTGGAATTAAAGCGACTCTTTTCTCTCAGAGGAAACAGCCATTGAATGTAATTGTGCACGGATTCCAGCTTCTGGTAATCCCACGACCAAATATCCTCGATCGCCCGACCTTGTGAATCAGGCTGCTGACCGAGATAGAATGCTAAAATTTTGTTTTGTTTGGTTGAATTACTCATTAATAAGCTGTTTTGTATCTAAATTGTATTTTTGGGCGGGCGGGACGCCCAACCCCTACTCCCCACAACCAGAAAATTTAATTTTTGTGTGGAAAAGGCATCCTGCCTGTTCATCAAAATAGTTTTCTTGAGTCGGTTTTAACCGACTTTAGCTATTAGCCAGGGACTTAAGTCCCTGGCGGCTTCGCCCTGTTTACCGCAAAGTAACAAACTCTTCAGCAGTTGATGGGTGAATGCCAATAGTCGCGTCGAAATCTTTCTTCGTAGCTCCCATATTAACAGCGATCGCCATTCCTTGAATAATCTCGCCCGCGTCTTTCCCAACCATGTGCACGCCCAAAACTCTGTCAGTATTAGTTTCAACGATTAACTTGACAAAAGTTTTCTCGTCTGCACCTGTCAAAGCGTGAAACATCGGTCGAAACTTGGCTGTGTAGCACTTAATTGAGTCGGGAAACTTTGCTCTAGCCTGCACTTCGTTTAAGCCGACTGTAGCAGCTTCCGGCTGGGAAAATACCGCTGACGGCACATTTTCGTGAGTGATTGCTCTCGGATTGTTGCCAAATTCAGTATCTGCAAAAGCGCGTCCTTCGGCGATCGCAACTGGTGTTAAGTTAATCCGGTTCGTGCAATCTCCGACTGCAAAAATGTGCGGCTGACTGGTGCGGCTGTCTTTGGTAACTGCGATCGCACCTTTATCTGTTTCTACTCCCGCATTTTCTAAACCTAATTTTTCTAAATTAGGCTGACGCCCGGTAGCGCACAACAGCGCGTCTACTACTAGCGTTCCTTCGGATGTCCCCGACAGAGTTAATTTTAAGCCTTCTGGGGTTTTCTCAATGTGGTTGATCGAGCTTTCTGTCAAAATGTTTATTCCGTGCTTAATCATTCCTTCTTGCACGTTGGTGCGAATTTCTGTGTCAAATTCGTTCAAAATTAAGTCGCGGCGGATAATTTGAGTTACTTCGCTTCCCAATCCGTTCATAATGCAAGCAAATTCGACGCCGATGTAGCCGCCGCCCCAAATTGCCAACCGTTTTGGCTGCTCTTTTAGGAGGAATATTTCGCGAGAGGTAATCGCGTGTTCGATGCCGACAATTGGGACTCTTTGCGCTTCTCCGCCGACTGCAATTAAGATTTTGGCTGCGGTAAATTTCTTGTCACCAACTTCGACGGTGTGGGGATCAATAAATTTGGCGTATCCTGAGATTAATTCGACTCCGGCTTTTTCGAGGAAGCTGATGTGCAGTTTGCTCAGCCGCCGCACTTCTGTGTCTACGCTGGTGACGAGTTTTTCCCAATCAAAGCTGCTTTCTACTGGACTCCAACCGTAGCCCACCGCATCTTCATAAAGGTGCGAAAATGTTGAGGCGTACACCATCAGTTTTTTGGGGACACAGCCGCGAATTACGCAGGTTCCGCCTACTAAGTCATTTTCGGCGATCGCCACTTTTGCGCCGTAGGATGCTGCTCGCTTGGAACTCGCCAATCCGCCGGAACCCGCACCTATCACAAACAAGTCGTAGTCGTATGTCATAATTGTCTGTACCTTCTTATCGCCCACTTACCAATTTTACGCTTTACTTTTTTTAATGATATCTCAAAAATTTTTGTTTTTTTTTTGGGGAAACTACTTTACTTTTTGCGATAAATCGGGTATTATTTAATAATAGGAATCTGTGCGTTAATCTTAGAATTGCTCACACTCCCATTATTAGAGTATAGCACAAGCGATCGACAAGAAACATATAAAAATGTAACTATTTTCGAGCCGCCGCCAAGAATAAAAGAGCTAATTGTCGATCGCTCCTTATAGCCGAGTCGAACTCCCGTAAATCCCTGTAAAAAAGCGCACCTTTGATGCTCTTCCCGATTTCTAAGGGGTAGTAGGGCGAAACAATCAGACGGAATCAAGGCTAATCGCAGCGCAGCGATAGAAAACTGATACTACCCTAACCTATCGGGGCTATCACAGGAGATTAGCCTACAGTTTTTGAGAATTTCATCAATCCTTGATAATTGCTATATTATAAACATAAATTAATTATCGGGCTAGCTTTATGATCGATTGGCTTTTGCTCTGGGGAGTGACGCAAGGAGTTGGCATTCTCGTTCAACCCATCTTAGAAGACTTGATCAAAGACGGCGCGAAGGATTTTGCTAAAGATTTTTTTAAAGATTCCCTGAAAAACGTCTTATTAGGCGAAAAAGACCCGCGAAAAGTCGCAGCGGGCAAAGCAATCACAAAGTTTTTGGAGTTGGTGGAACAGCAGTTGAAAATCGGCGGACTTTCCCCCGAGCAAAGAAAGCCGTATATTAAAGATGTTAAACAGTTTATCAATAACAAGTCTGTTAAAGAAATTTTGGGCAAGGCTTTTGAGAGCGATCGCGAATCTCTCGATGCAGAACTTCTCGAACAAACCTGGACTCAACTAGATTTAACTCCTTTACCACCAAGATTTAAGTGGCAAACCATCGCCAATCAGTATCTCGCAGAAGTTCAAGAAATTCTCTTTGACTCAAAAGAGTTGCGCGATATCTTGAATGCTCAAAATCTGGATAGCATTCAGAAAAATACTCAAGAAACGGCGGGGATTATCCCCGATTTTGACTTGAGGCAATATCAAGAAGCTCTGTGCGAGCGTTACAGCAATCTCAATTTAAGCAGCGTCGATCCCAATACCTACGATTATCGGGAAAAACTGAAAGTTTGGCAAATCTTTATTTTCCAAGATGTGCGATCGATTTACGAATCATTTCTGCCCCAAGCTTACGAAATTCCTAAAGAACATCAACGGCGGCTGCAAGACAGCAATCAATTAGACGCGATCGATCTAGAAAATTTAGAGAAATATCGGCGCGGTTATTTTTCTCAGCCGATCGTATCGGTGTTAGATGTTATCAATGACAAGCAAAAGTATCCCTACATTGTTATTTTAGGCGATCCGGGTTCTGGCAAGTCTACTCTGTTACAATATTTAGCATTAAACTGGGCGCGATCGCCCTTAAATAGCGTGACATCTCAGCCGATTCCGCTGCTAATAGAATTGCGGACTTACATTCGCAACGGGGAATCAGGACATTGCAAGAACTTCCTCGAATTTTTCCATCAAAGTCCGGGTTCAATTTGTCATTTGAATCAGCATCAATTGCAGGAACAGCTAAAAGCAGGCGACGCTGTGGTGATGTTCGACGGCTTAGATGAAATTTTCGATTCCGGGAAACGAGAAGATGTAATTACGGCAATTCATCGGTTTACCAATGAGTATCCCCGCGTGCAAGTGATTGTCACGTCTCGGATTATTGGTTACAAACCTCAACGGTTGCAAGATGCAGAGTTTCATCACTTTATTCTCCAAGATTTGAATGCGGAACAAATTCAGGATTTTGTTCACCGCTGGCACGAATTAACTTTTACTGATGCTGGGGAAAAAGCGCGAATTAGTGAGCGCATGGAAAGAGCATTAGCGTATTCATCAACCATTCGAGATTTAGCGGGTAATCCGTTATTGTTGACGATTATGGCGATTTTAAATCGCGGGCAAGAATTGCCGAGAGACAGGGCGGAACTTTACAATCAAGCTTCGCGCGTATTGCTGTATCAATGGGATGTGGAAAGGTCTTTAGTAGAGGATAGCAGGCTCGATCCGAAAACTATTGATGCTAAAGATAAGCAAGAAATGCTGCGGCGAGTCGCTTACAAAATGCAAGCAGCACCTGAAGGGTTGGCTGGCAATATTATTAGTGCGGAAGATTTGGAAAATACCCTCACAGCATATCTGAAGAATAAAGATTTCGATCGAGCGAAAGAGCGGGCAAAGTTGATAATTAACCAACTGCGAACTCGCAACTTTATTTTATGTTATTTGGGGGCGGATACTTATGGGTTTGTGCATCGAACTTTTTTGGAATATTTCTGTGCGTCGGAGGTGGTGGAAAGGTTTCAGAAGACACAAGAAATTTCACTGGAGGAGTTGAAAACCGATGTTTTTGGCAAGCACTGGGATGATGAATCTTGGCAGGAAGTTTTGTGCTTGATTGCGGGATTGATTGCTGGAAAGTTTACCGGGAAATTGATTGAGTTTTTGATGGAACAGGATGGGGCAGCAAAAAACTTCAGCAATCTGTTTTTGGCAGCGAAGTGTTTGAATGAGGTGAGGGAAAGAAAAGAGATTGCTGCGGTTGAGAGTCAATTGCTTGAACGCTTAAAAGAGTTAACACAATACGATCTCAATTATTATTATGAGGGTTATGAAGAAGAGGGAACGCTAGTTACTGAAATTCGCACTCAAGTAGTAAGTGCGATCGCCTACACTTGGAAAGATGACCCGGAAACCTTACCTTGGCTCAAACAACTGGCTCAATCTGATGATGATTCGGATGTGCAATATGCAGCAGTCAGACACTTAGCATGGGGGTGGAAAGATGACCCGGAAACCTTACCTTGGCTCAAACAACTGGCTCAATCTGATGATGATTCAGAGGTGCGATGTGCAGCAGTCAGACACTTAGCATGGGGGTGGAAAGATGATCCGGAAACCTTACCTTGGCTCAAACAACGGGTTCAATCTAATGATGATTGGGATGTGCGATATGCAGCAATTCAAGAATTAGCCCGATGGTGGAAAGATGACCCAGAAACCTTACCTATCCTCACACAACTGGCTCAATCTGATGATGATTTTGTTGTGCGATCTGCAGCAGTCAAACAATTAGCATGGGGGTGGAAAGATGACCCAAAAACCTTACCTTGGCTCAAACAATTGGCTCAATCTGATGATTATTCTGCTGTGCAATATTCAGCAATCCAAGAATTAGCACGGGGGTGGAAAGATGAGCCAGAAACCTTACCTCTCCTCAAACAACTGGCTCAATCGGATGATGATTCGGAGGTGCGATATGCAGCAGTCCAAGAATTAGCACGGGGGTGGAAAAATGACCCGGAAACCTTACCTATCCTCAAACACCTGGCTCAATTTGATGATAATGATACTGTGCAACTTGCAGCAGTCCAAGAATTAGCACGGGGGTGGAAAGATGACCCAGATACCTTACCTTGGCTCAAACAACAGGTTCAATCTGATGATAATTTTCTTGGGCAATACGCAGCAGTCCAAGAATTAGCACGGGGGTGGAAAGATGACCCAGAAACCTTACCTATCCTCAAACAATTGGCTCAATCTGAGCATAATTGGTATGTGCGATATGCAGCAGTCCAAGAATTAGCACAAGGGTGGAAAAATGACCCAGAAACCTTACCTATTCTCAAACAACGGACTCAATCTGATAATAATTCGGCTGTGCGACAAGCAGCAGTCCAAGAATTAGCACGGGGGTGGAAAGATGACCCAGAAACCTTACCTATCCTCAAACAACTGGCTCAATCTGATGATGATTGGGATGTGCGATATTCAGCAGTTGAAGAATTAGCATGGGAGTGTAAAGATGAACCAGGTATATTTGAATGGTTGGCAGATATTGCTATCAATCATCCTTGTGAACGCCTGTACAAATCGCAAGATAACCCCCGGAAAACAGCACTTAAAATCATGCTCAAGCAATACCCCGATCGCCCAAAAACTTTAGAAATACTTCGCGATCGATTTGCCAACGATCCCGATGAACAAGTCCGCCAGTTTGCCCAGAAAAAGTTGACCCAATTAGAGAAGCTGTGATAAAAACACAAAAAGCAGAAACAAAATATGACTGTAGCTACTAATATCCCCAAAGCTTATGCAGAAATAGTGGATTTTTTTGTGATCGCCACACTCCCTGCAGCTTTATCAAGTTTCAACTCTCGGAGGAAACAAAAAAGCATATCCTCGACCTAATTTATGCCCACAATAATCAAGGCTTGACCCGCGCTGGAAAAAGCAAATTAGATAACTATCTAGTGCTAGAACATCAGATGACTCTCATCAAACAACTCACAAACACGTCGTTAAAGATTTAGTTTTTTTATATCTCGTCAATTAGCGTCCAAACGATCGCCCTGACCGCCGCCAAAACCGATAAGAAGTGTTAACTTAGTAGTTAGTTGTGTCGATCGCACAGAAAAAAAAATGCCTGAATTACAAACCGATACATACCAAGACCTCGACCCGCAAGTCCTCTCAAAGCCCGTTGTTGTCGGTCTGGAAGAGGTAACAAAAGTTTACGGGATTGGCGACCTGGAAGTTCGCGCCTTAAACGGCGTCAGCTTGACCGTAAGACAAGGAGAATATTGCTCGATTATGGGCGCATCGGGATCGGGCAAATCTACAGCTATGAATATTATCGGCTGTCTCGATCGACCTACGAGCGGCAGTTACTACTTAGACGGCGTAGATGTCGCCCAAATGCCCGAATCAGAATTAGCCGGAATTCGCAATTTAAAATTAGGGTTTGTCTTCCAACAATTTCATCTGTTGCCTCAATTGACAGCATTAGAAAATGTCATGTTACCGATGGTTTATGCCGGCATTCCCGCAGCAGAAAGACGCGAACGAGGAGTAGATGCTTTAACAAAAGTAGGCCTGGAAAGTCGGCTGCAAAACAGACCGAATCAACTATCAGGAGGACAGCAGCAGCGGGTAGCCATCGCCAGGGCTATTGTCAACCGTCCCGTGTTGTTGCTGGCTGATGAACCTACAGGTGCATTGGATACAAAAACTACTCAAGAAGTAATGGATATTTTTACAGAATTCAATGAAAGCGGCATGACTGTTGTTATGGTAACGCACGAACCCGAAGTGGCGCGTCAAACTCGCCGCGTTGTCTGGTTCCGCGACGGTCAAGTTATTCACAATAATCTCAATCCCGCAGACCTTTCACACGCTGTATTTTAGTATAATAGTCCGCGAAAAGCGAAAAGAAAATGGGCCGATTGAAATCGCTTCTAGACAAACGAAGTCCGCCTACGCGGACTGAAGAATCAAGAGGGTATGAGTCTTATGCAAGAGGACTTTAGCTATTAGACAGGGGTTTTCAACCCCTGGCGGACTAATAGACAAAACGCTAGATATCTGCTTAAAGAAAAGCACTGGGAAAAGCTTCCCAAACTCGATCGACAAAATCTCTAAGTTGGCGAGATGCGATCGCACCATCCTTTTTCTCAGCATCCAGAGAGTGCAACTCGGTCAACAGTGAAATTACCTCAGTATCTAAAGCCGCCCGAAACAAGCTAAGCGGCCAAAGCAAATCAGCACCATCTCGCAAATCGGATAAAGTGTATTCTGCCGATAAATCCTTCCCCGACACCGATACAACTAACATCAAAGGGCGCACCCAACAAACTTGACGTGCCTCAACCACTTGGATTACCTCAGAATGCAGGCACGCATCTCCACATTCTAAACTGACAATTTGACCAGGCCTAAAGTTCAAAGCACAATCCATTAATGCTCACACTTAATACAGACATAACAAAGCAGCAAAATAAGTGCTGCATCTCTCCACAGCACCCGAAAACATTATATCATAATTCCTTCTTCCTTCTCCCCTCTTCCTTCTTCCTTCTTCCCTCTTCCTTCTTCCGACTTCCTTCAATCCGTTACATCCGTTACATCCGTTAAATAATCCGTTGCCGAACTTCCTTCTTCCTGACATCCGTTACATCCGTTAAATAATCCGTTGCCGAACTTCTCCTCAACTTTCATCAAGCTTTTTAAGATCCATTTCGAGCTGGGCACTCAACAATCGTGCTTCTTTTTTACCACCGCCACCATTGGCATAATCCGCCACGGAAATCGGAGAACCGATCGCAATTTTTACCTGAGCACCCCATTGAGGAATGCGCGGGCGATAGCGGATACTCATCGGTACAATTTTTACCCCCAAACCCGGTTTGCTCAACTCTGCTTGCATTGCCAAGCGAGCCAATCCCGGCTTAATCGGATGAACTTCGCCATCCTGAAAAATGCCGCCTTCGGGAAAAATCACCAACATTTCCTTGTCCAGGAGTAGTTCCACCCCATAACGGAGACTGCCAATTGCCGGATGCTTGAGATCCACAGGAAACCCGCCCAAATTTCTGATGAACCAACCTTGCACTCCTTTGACTTCATCAGCAGTTACCATAAACCGCAAATCGCGTCCAGTCACCTTCTGTCCAGTTGAATAGGGCATCATCAGGGCATCCCACCGGGATCTGTGCGTAGGGGCTAAGATGACAGGCCCGTCTTTCGGCAAGTGCTCCTGTCCGGTGATCTCAATCTTGCCAAAATGAAACGGTAGGACAACATAGTGACCTAGCGGATAGAGCAAGGAGGTTAACCAAGGAGAAACGCGAGAGGTATTAGATGCTACCTTGGCAGGCATTGGCTTCACTAGAGATGATTTACTGGACTCAACGGCGATCGTGGCGGTGTGGGGCATAGCAATTAAGCTGCTTTCTGGAGATCCAAAGTCTAAAATAAGTGATTGGACAAATCTTTAGTTTTTGGGTCGGGACACTTTTGCTATTGGCCTTGTACCGAGCGGGCGATCGCGCCCGCAAGAGATAATCTCTAACAGGTAAAACCTCAACCAACCGGACAGCACTAATACAGAGCAGTCGGCCGCCTGGAAAGCTTGATCGGGCAATTACGGATCTATTATTTCAGCTAAAGGGTCAATTTCGATTAAACATCGCCTAGAAGAGAGTAAAAAATTTTACCTGTTAATTTTTCCGCCGCGCTTCAAACCAAGAAAGCAACTGATCGCGGCAAACAGACTCCATAATACCGCCGAGCACCTCTAAGCGGTGACACGAATGCGCGCTATCTGGAATATTAGCCGCAGTCCGAATCGTGCCAGTTTTCGGGTCATCTGCTCCGTATACCAGCAGACCAATCCGAGCTTGGACGATCGCACCAGCGCACATCGGGCAAGGTTCCAGCGTTACGTAGAGCGTGCATTGGTTAAGATGCCAGTCTTGCAAAACTTGGCCAGCAGCCCGCAAAGCCAAGATTTCAGCGTGAGCAGTCGGATCGCAATCTCGCTCTCGCCGATTTTGCGCTTCGGCAATTAATTTGCCAGTACCGTCAACAATCACAGCACCAACGGGTACTTCACCAGCATCACCGGCTGCTTGTGCCAATTCCACAGCCCTAGTCATCCAGCGTTTGTGAATAAAATAAGTAGTATCACTAATAGACAACGGCTCAGCTTTACAATTCACGTCATACCTAAGTAACAGAAAAACTTAAGATCGATAAAGAAAGTTACATTACAGCTTAATCGAGAGTCTTTAATTATGGACACCACTACGATTACCACTGAAATTGTTGAGCTGTTGTGCCGCATTAGTCGGCAAAAGCTGCGCGAACAAGATATCACTCCTTTGGTAGTGTTTCTGACTGCTCTGATTTCCATCCTGCGCGGAGTGATGATTATTGACAGGACGATCGCAGTTGAAGAAGAAGAACGGCTGCAAAAGACTCTCAAAGCCTTTGCTAGCGGCGACCGCGATCGGGTAGAACTAATTCAGCGCCTTGTCAAAGGAGTCTCCAAACAGCAGGTTTACTTCAACCCCACGGAATTGCTAACCCTGACAGCTTTGTTCTCAGAATCTGAAAAACTGTTGCTTATCGGTTCGGGGTACGAAATGTCAGCCGCCGACGGACACATAGATATGCGGGAGCAAATGTACTTACAGTCGATCGCAAATCGGCTCGGCCTCGACTCCAGACACATTGCAGTCATAGACACTTTATTTACTAAAGAAGGAACCCTCGACTCACAAGCTTTTGCCGAAGTTCAAGCTTTACTCGATCCCAGCGAATTCGAGTCCCGCGATCCGGTATTTGGTAAAGCAGCAAAGCACTTGCTGAGTATTTTACTCCGCAAATAATCCAGCCCATATAAATTTTGGAGCAGTAAAAGTCCTGAGAAGAGTTCGAGGATTTGACGCTGTGTCCATTTGAGATGGGAATTGGGCGCTCTTACCCTCAAAAACCGGGTTGTTTAACCCCTACCAAGAGCGCTGCACGGAGTATGTTGGTGAAAAACCTGGTTTCTGTCTAAGTCCCGCTTTATTTTTTGGGCAAGAGTCGATCGACCCTTGTATCCCATTGAACCGAATGCCTCTAAAATCTAAAAGCGACTTGTCGCTGCCTTGATTGACTCAGCTCAATCTCAAATCTCAAATTGATTGATTATGCAAATTGAATGGCAAACCGCCAAAATCTACGAAGACATTCTCTATCACAAAAGTGGTGGCACCGCCAAAATTACCATCAATCGACCTCACAAACGGAACGCTTTCCGTCCCAAAACCGTGCAGGAACTGTGCGATGCCTTTACTGATGCCCGCGAAGACACAAAAATCGGCGTTGTCCTTTTCACAGGTGCGGGGCCTCATACAGACGGCAAATACGCCTTTTGCGCCGGCGGCGACCAAAGCGTGCGGGGTGCGGCGGGATATGTAGACGAAGGTGGCATACCCCGGTTGAACGTGCTCGACTTGCAGAAGTTGATTCGATCTATGCCTAAAGTAGTAATTGCTTTAGTTGCAGGCTACGCAATTGGAGGGGGTCACGTTCTGCACTTAATTTGCGACTTGACGATCGCTGCTGACAATGCTATTTTCGGACAGACCGGCCCCAAAGTCGGCAGTTTCGACGGTGGTTTCGGAGCTAGCTATCTTGCCAGAGTCGTCGGCCAGAAAAAAGCCAGAGAAATTTGGTTTTTGTGTCGCCAGTACAGCGCACAGCAAGCCCTAGAAATGGGTTTAGTCAACTGCGTCGTGCCCGTCGAACAACTAGAACTAGAAGGGATTCAGTGGGCTGCAGAAATTCTCGAAAAAAGTCCGATCGCGATTCGCTGTTTGAAATCTGCTTTTAATGCCGACTGCGACGGTCAAGCTGGTTTGCAAGAACTGGCAGGAAATGCCACTTTGCTGTACTATATGACCCAGGAAGGCGCCGAAGGCAAACAAGCCTTTTTGGAAAAACGGCAACCTGATTTTAGTCAATATCCTTGGCTGCCATAGCGGGATGGAGAAATCAGTTTTTTTTATGCGCTCATATTAAAGTAGATGTTGCTGATTTTTATGAGTTAGTAAAGCCAAATGCACCCGATCGTCCCAAATTGTGACTATTGATACCAGTTCCCAAAAAGAATGAAACTGCTTTGTCAGATCCAAACCATGATAATGATCAGTGATTTCCCAATCGAAAATCGAAAATGGTATGACCTATCCTGCTGCCGGCTAACTAAACCGAGACTGCGGCAGGGGATTTTTCGGTTAACGTTGTGCCTGTAAGCTGGCAGGCATGGCGCTCGGAAAGAGTGACGGTGGCATCCTGCAGCGTCAGAGTCGATTCTTGCCACATTCCAATTTCTTCTATGTTTTCCCAAGATGACCTAAAAGGCGAAACCGCTAAAGCACAAGCTTTCCAGTGACTTTGAACCGGGCCGCTTAGTAGAGCGCAAACACCCCCGCGTCTGCCCTCAGGGGTATAGTGACGGCAGTGACCACAAGCTGAAGTTAAAGGTGAAGTTAATGAGGTTTGCATAAAAGTTCTTAGGGAAATCATTTTCATCTCTAATTCTCCTTTGTAGAGCTAGCAGGTTTTAGAGCATCCCAACCTTTATGCTGTCTGGTTTGTAGCGATCCCCGAAGTATAATTAAATTTTATAATTTATTTATAATCTCGTTATATATAGAAACAATTAGCTCGGTAGTTGCTCATTGTATAGGTAAAAACATAGGTTAAAAGTTTATAAAGGCGTTAGGGATCAAGAAAAAGTACAAATACCCAAGGAGTATGAAAGGTCACAAATAAGCGGTAGCTCAGGATACAAAAAGTAGCTGAGAGTGTCGGTAAGCAGCGTCCGGGAAACAGCAACAATTAAGTTTTCAAATGAAAATGAAAAATAGCTGCCGACGATCGACAGCAGGCGATCGGGCCCCTGTTGCATTGACGCCAAAAGTAGCTAATCATAAAATAGGCAAGTTTTCAAGCTTCTTGTTTATATCTACAATCAAAACATTAAAATTAATTCAGAGGCGGTAGGAGTTTTGCTAATGAGTAAGCGTTCTTCGGTTGAATCCCCAAATCATCAATCCTCTTCAACCCCAATCAAGCCTGCTTTGCAAGCAGTCCTGGGGAGTCTAGATGTAAATCTAGAAGCAGAACTGACAACATACAGAAGGCACAGGAGGCGCGCCGAACAGTGGGTGTCGCCCTCAGTTCGTACCGGCAAGCAAACAGCCACAACCGAGCAACAGCTATCCCAAAATTTGGCGCCAGAGACTGCGGAGGAAACCCAGCAGCCGCTATCGCTGCCCCTATCCCTTGCCGGCACTCAGGGCGATGCCCCGCTAGCAACTACCAGGGGTGGCACAAAATTATCTAGCAGTGCCTTCGCACCCAACAATTATCTCGAATCCAGCGAAAAACTCATCGAAAGTTTGGACGAGTCAAAAGCTGAGCCTACGGTAGAACGCAGTTTAGCTGCCAGTTTGTTAACTCCCTTGGGACTGAGTTCGATGCTGCTGTTTTTGCTGTCATGCACAGCTTTGGGCTACGCCGTCATGTACCCGTCAAATCTAGTTAAGATGGCTGGCCTGAACCGTTTGCTCCGCACCTCACCCTCTCCCATCGACAGTCCCGCCTCTAATTCCACCTCAGATACCAGCACCAAGGAACTGCCGAAAGCTCCAAATCTGGTATCCAAGGAATTTGTCGAGCTAGATTTGAGCACTCTCAGCAATGTCCAGCCGACAGCCAGCCCGATTCCTTCCCCGTCACCAAAAGCATCAATCCCGCCAACTCCGCCAGCGCCTCCGGGCCCCAGCGGGGCTGTGCCGATTCCTACAGAAGACGGCAACCCGGCCAGAGGCAGGGAACAAGGACTCAACAATCTGAGTAGAGCTTTGCTTCCCACTCCCAGCCCCAGCGCCGCCCAGCCAGTGCCGACACTGCCGACACTGCCTCCAACACCCTCCCCAGCCCAGCCAGCCGCCACATCCCCGGCGACAGCATCCCCAGCAGCCGCATCCCCAGCAGCCGCATCCCCGCTGGGAAGGCCTGCACGGGCCGCCGACGGTTTCTATTACGTTGTCACCGATTACACCGACGAAAAATCGCTGCAGCAAGCCAGAACCGCTGTTCCCGATGCCTACGTGCGAAACTTCTCAAAGGGTGTCAAGATCCAAATGGGGGCTTTGAACGATCCTGCCTCAGCAGAACGTTTGGTGAAAGAACTCCAAGAAAAAGGGGTGAAGCCACAATACTATCAACCATAAATTAGGTAAAGGGTGAAAAACTTTAACTAAATTGTTAGACAAAGCTAGACAATGATGAATGTTTTGTCTAACACAAAATTGGTTTTGTAATTGTCAATTCCCAGTCCTAAATCTAAAATTTAATAAAATCGGGAGACGGGCAAAATGGGATTATTCGATCGCCTATGGCGAGTGATTCGAGCCAATATTAACAGTTTAGTCGGGGCGGCCGAAGACCCAGAAAAAATTCTGGAACAGGCTGTAATGGATATGCAGGAAGATTTAGTGCAGCTCAGACAAGCTGTGGCAGGAGCGATTGCAGCTCAAAAACGCACTGAACGCCAGTGCTCCCAAGCTGAGTCTACAGCAGCAGAATGGCATCAGCGGGCGCAGCTAGCTTTGCAAAAAGGCGAGGAAAATTTGGCGCGGGAAGCTCTGACACGCAAGAAATCTTATCAAGAAACGGCAACGGCGATGAAAGCCAGTCTGGATCAGCAATCGGCTGTTGTCACTAAACTTAAAGAAAATATGCGGACGCTCGAAAGTAAAATTTCCGAGGCAAAATCTAAAAAAGATATGTACATTGCCCGAGCTCGATCGGCCGCATCGTCGGAAAGGCTGCAAGAAATGATGGGCAATCTCAGTACCGGCAGCGCTTTGAGCGCGTTTGAACGGATGGAAGAGAAAGTCATGCAGCTAGAAGCTCGCTCCGAAGCAATCGCAGAACTCGGAACTAATGATTTAGAAAAGAAGTTTCTCTCTCTCGAAGGTGCCGACGATGTGGATACCGAGTTGGCGGCGATGAAAGCACAAATGCTTCCGGGCAACAATACACCCAAATTGCCGTCGAGCGAGCCGCCCGCATCCTGAACCCCAGGCAACAGAACAAGAGTCGGGACAAGCAAAAACTTCTCAACAGCCTAGCTAGAGATGGCTCGAAGCCTGTTGGGGAATTCCCGGATCGAAGTTAAACTCAATAGATATGTGCATGAATAAGCTTGCCTGCATCACATTACTCGATCGCTTTAAACTGGATTTATCTGTCTGCAAAAATTGCCAAAAACTAAATCGCACTAAAAATCTGACAAGAGTGAATTTCACAACTGCGGGCTAGGGCTATCAAGCCTGCTTTCCGCCTACTTCGTACACCTCACCCAGGAAAAATAGCATTATGGGATTATTTGACCGCATTAGCCGAGTCGTCAAAGCCAATCTTAACGATCTGGTAAACAAAGCTGAAGACCCGGAAAAGATTTTAGAACAGTCTGTCACGGATATGCAGGAAGACTTGGTGCAGTTGCGTCAAGCCGTTGCCAGCGCGATCGCCACTCAAAAGCGCACCCAGACTCAGTACAATCAAGCTGAATCTCAGTCTAACCAGTGGCAGCAGCGCGCTCAGCTAGCCCTGCAAAAAGGAGACGAGACTTTGGCCCGGGAAGCGCTAATTCGCAAAAAGTCTCACGCTGAAACGGCTGCTACGCTGAAAGCCAGTCTGGATCAGCAATCGGCTCAGGTGGAAAGTCTCAAGCGCAACTTGATCGGTTTGGAGAGCAAAATTTCCGAAGCTAAGACTAAGAAGGATATGCTCAAAGCGAGGATATCCGCTGCTAAAGCTCAGGAACAGCTCAACAATACCATTGGCACCTTGAATACTGGCAGTTCAATGGCGGCTTTTGATCGCATGGAAGAAAAAGTTTTGCAGATTGAAGCTCGCGCGGGGGCTTCGGCAGAATTGGCCGCCGGCGGCAGCAATTTAGAGGAACAGTTCCGCTTGCTCGAAAGCGGCGGCGATGTTGACGACGAGTTGGCTCAGATGAAAGCTCAACTGACCGGGGGTTCTGTGTCTCAAGGTCAATTGCCGGCAGCGGGTAAAACGGCAGCAGCTAGTAGCTCGGAGTCGAGCCCGGTGATTGACGCTGAGTTGGAAGAATTGCGATCGCAGCTCAATAAAATGTAGTAATCTGTATCAAAATTTACCTATTTCTCAGATCGCAGGTTTGATAGAATGCTCCGCCGACCTACAGGGCTAGCTTGGGAGGTCGGAGTTTTTTTTAGCAATTGTTGAATACACAAAACATATGTTTTGTCAACTATCTTTATATTGACTTAAGGAATTAAGTGTTTAAAAAGTGAGAGAGTAATTTTATTCCTTGCAAGATGGCTAGCTTGGGAGGTCAGAGTTTTTTCAGTAATTATTTAGTACACAAAATAAGAGTCCTGTCAACTATCTTTATATTGACTTAAGGAATTAACTCTGTCAAAAGTGATAGAGTAATTTTATTCCTTGCAATTGCGCCGGCCGCGCCCGATCGTAAGTGTAAATAACTATCAAATATGGCTAATCTGTCATGCCCGTGCAATTTTCTAGAAGCTTTTGTAAAATCAAGTTTTTCAAGGCATTAGCACTTGGTTTTTCAATTGCAGCTATTTGCCCCGCACTCCTATCAGCTCTAAGTGTTGGCGAGTCGATGGTTGCTACCGACTCAGGGGTGCAAGCGCAAATTTCGTATGATAATTTACCATCTCAATTTAAACTAAATCAAGAAACAGCAGACGATCGCGATCGGCTTCGTGATTTATACTCCGGTTCAGAATTAGATAGAGGCAGTAAAGAGCAACAAAATAGCATCCCGGAACTCGATCAATTGACCCAAAGTGATCCCGCAGAAACTCTCCCTCAATTGCCGAATCGAGGAGAAAACAGACACGAATTTCCGATTCCCAACCCGGGGCTGTCAAATTCGGCTCCCCTCCCATAACCCGCGCGGCCAGCACCCTTGCTTTCAGGCGAACAGCTTTTGCCGCCTGCTGTTCCCGCGTCGGCACAGCCTGCAGAATTGCTAACATTGCCGGTACGATCAAAGTTGATCGATTTGAAGTAGTTGGCAGTTGACTTACCGCGAGCCGATCGTGCAAAATCCGAGAAGAGAAATCGCGATCAGTATTGGTACTCGCAGTCGAGAAAGCGATACATCTTTGCTGGGAAAGGATTTTCCACTGTCGTCGGAAGCAGATAATCGGGGAAGAAATCGGGTTGGGGTGCTGAGGCTGTTTCAGGATTTTACTCAAAGGGGAGAGAGAGATGTCTTGGTGGCGCGATCGCATTTCTGTTAGGGAGTTGCAGCATTTGGCGCTACGGTGAGCAGCAGCCGCCCTGACAGTTGATTTTTGACCTGGCGGGGTCAATAGCAGTACGTGCGGTTGTTGGCTGCTGAGAGGCTGCTGGTGGTGCGATCGGATGGGGAATTGGCTGGGGCAGGGGCAGAGCTTTTGGCGATCGAACAATTCGCTAGAGGGGGCTCAGATATCTTGCGGGGTTACTGTCAGGATGCAATGCTTGCCGATAGCGGGATTTTTGATTCAGCCGATTTGCGGTATCCGATGCAAGCGCACCCGCGACAAACAAGGAGTTTTGCAGGTGACGCCGTTTGTGGATTTTGGCCATGTTTGGAATCCGAGGGGAAGGGCGGTTTTGGAACCGAAGACTTTGCTGTCAGCGGGATTGCGCCTGCGCTGGCTGTACGGCGAAAGGTGGAATGCTGGCGGAGGCTGGGGAATTCCTTTGATTGATATTAAGTTGGGCGATCGAAGTTGGCAAGAGCGCGGGCTGTATTTTTCAATATAATTCAAACCTTTTGAGGAAAGTAGTCGTTTTGCCCTTGGCGGAACTGAGCAATTTCGCTATATAGTAATTAAGTATCATTTGGCACTCATCGTTAGCTGCCAAGAGTGCATTTTACTGATAATCTTTAAATTAAACTATGTCTAAGGTGCGGTTGCTGCTTTTAAGTTCTTTTGCTTCCGGTTTTGGGCTTTGCTCAATCATTTTGGCGATGTTTACGATGACTTCCCGACTGTCGTTTACGTCTTTTTTTACATTTGTTTTAACTTTGGTGTTTTTTGGAATTAATCTGCTTTTTGCTTTGCATTATTATACAGCGCTTACTAAGCAATTGAGTGTTAAAAATAAAAGGAAAGCGAGAATTTAGCGGTTGTGAAGCAGAAGCGCAAAAAGGCATGGAGAGTTCTTTAGGGAATTTGAATGGAATTCAGAAAACGCCTCGGGGTTAGGAAAACTATCTAGCTGTAAGCCATAATTATTTAAAGTCTAATTATTTAGGAGGTGCGATCGTGGTTATTGCTTCAACCAACCCGCCAAATCTTCCAGATGCGACAAAGACTCGCTTTACTCCAGATGAATACCGGGCGATCGAGGAAACAGCCGAAGAACGTCACGAATACTGTAACGGAGAGATTATCGCTATCTCAGGTGGTTCAGAAGTCCACAGTGCGATCGCCTGTAACTTGTTAATTTACTTGGGTTTTTTGCTCAGAGACACCGATTTTCGCTTGTATAACAGCGATTTGCGGGTTTGGATTCCCGAACATCGGTGCGGAACCTATGCTGATTTGATCGTCGTCAATGGCGAACCGGAACTCAATGGCGATCGCACGGACGAAATTATCAATCCTTTACTGATTGTCGAGGTTCTTTCGCCCTCTACTGAAGGCTACGATCGAGGTGAAAAGTTCAGAAAATATCGCTCTCTTTCTAGTTTTTGTGAATATCTGCTGGTTAGTCAAGCTGAACCCTATATTGAGCAATATTATAATGGCGATCGCCCAAGTAGCGATCGCTGGCAATGGCAAGTGTATGATGGGAGCGATCGGGGGATCGTCCTGCACAGTTTAAATATAGAACTTCCGATGTCTGAAGTCTATCGCCGGATTAATTTTTAAGGGCGATTTTTTCGACTTTGAAATGGATTCTGTTTAACTAGAAATATAAGTTTAGGAGAAAGCTATGGCTACTCTAATTCAAAACGCTACAGAAAACCAACTTGAAACACCAGCAGAGGAAAAAGTCTGGAGTGATGCCGAATTCATGGCACTCAACCGAGATGGTCACCGCTACGAAATTGTAAATGGAGAACTAATTGACATGGGAAATTCGGGTGCAAAACACGGCTATGTTTGCAGTATATTGATGATTTTGCTCGGTGGTTATGTCCACATTCAAAAGCTAGGCGCGATGTTCGACTCTAGCACTGCTTTTAAGATGAAATCAGGAAATAAGCGATCGCCCGATGTTTCATTCATGGCAAAAGAACGCCTGCAAGGGCTAGATGAACTCCCCGATGGCTTCCTAGAAGGTGCGCCGGATCTTGCCGTAGAAATCCTTTCTCCTAGCAATACAGTGGAAGAAATTCACAATAAACTCGTAGAATATTTTGAGAATGGGGCGCGTTTAGTTTGGGTGATTCATCCTAAAGAAAAGTATGTGTTAGTTTATCGATCGTCCCAAGAACCCGATCGCCTGCTTAAGTCCGCTAACTCCCTCGATGGGGAAGAAATCGTCCCCGGCTTTACTCTTCCGGTTGCGGAGTTGTTTCAAAAACTGGCTTTTTAATGAAAGTGCGATCGGACTCTGGAAAATTGCGAGTATTATTGATAATTTAACTTAGGCAGTTAGTAAGACAGAATCCCCAAATTGCGGGTAATCAGATATTAATATAAAGATAACTTTTAGGAGGCGATAAGCATGACAAACATATTTAACGAAAAAACAGCTATCATCCGTACAGAAAGAGGACTGACGTTCGCAGGTACGCGCATCACTATCTACGACATCATGGACTATGTGACGGCTCAATATCCGCCTAAGTGGAGTGGGGGATTATTTGACCTTACAGAGGAACAAATTAACGCAGCTTTAGCTTATATTGAAGATAGGCTGTAAATATCCTCTAGCTTTTAAGTGACAAATGAAAGTTACAAAACAATTATTACTAACAAGTTTGGGGTTTGTTACTTTGAGTTGGGGAGCAGTAACCCAAATTCAGGGGATACCGAGGGCGATCGCTCAAACACAAGTTCCCATGAGATTGCAACACGCGGAAGGAACTTATACCCTTACGGTGTCAGAAACCAATACCACAAAATCTGCTTATGGGGGTCAATTGCGCCTCTATGACGTGCATATCGCCAAGATGTTTGAGGTGACATATTCTGATTGTCAGGAGATACCAAACGCTGGCGGTAGAACTTGGTATTACCGCGCCGGAAATGGTAAAATTGACATGGGGCAATTCAGAATCAACTGTCAATTGGCTAGCGATATTGCTAATACTTATGGTTTAGGGAAACCAGAGCGTACTGCGATCGAATATTCTCAGGGGGAGGCTGGGCGGCCAAGATCGAGGACTCGTTCTATTCCAATTTTAGATATTACTGGTAATAAAATTCAGCGGTGGACGAATTTTGTGCAAGGGTTTCGCCCTCAGTCTGCTAATTCTGAAGGTGGTAATTCTCGCTCGAGTATTTCTTTTCCAGTTCGTGAAATTCTATCGCAGATCGAAGGTAAGACGAGAGTACCAATTTTTCTCCCCAGTCAGCTTCCCTTCTCAGAAAAAATTTACTTAAAAAACCGAGTAGAAACAAATGGCTATAGTGTTGAAATGGGCCACATACCTAATTGCAGCAGTACGCCTTGCTATATCGGGAGTATCTCAGCAGAAAGAGGTGGAGAACCAGCCCAAGCACCGCCTAGAGGATTCAGGAGTGAATTCAAAACTATTCAATTAGCTGGCAGAACACAAGGAGTTTTTTACAATGGCTGCGGTGCTTCCTGCACGGCCTTAGTTGAATGGCAGTATCAAGGCGTTTTGTACCGAGTAACCATGAAGAATGGGCGAGAGGAAACGCTTGTTCAAATAGCTAATTCTGCTATTGAAGCTGGGCCTCGCTAGTTAAATGTGGAGATAACAGTGCGTCATGGCAAGTCCTCTTCTCCAATTGGAGATTTATTTTGCCTGACGCAGCGTAAAACTGCTATCTAGAGAGAAAGCATATCACTTCTAAACTTTTAAGCCGGAAATTTCGCCTGCAAAACATTGTTTTTAATTTGTTCCTCTAATTCAGTTACAACCCACATTATACTATGTTCTGGCTCGCTCAAAATAGATTTTTTAATGTCATGTAAAGAGTTGACTAAATCTTCACGCAAACGGGGCTTGTCTTCTTTAACTCCTTGAGTATAATCCCAATAATCCCAAGCGATTAAACCTATGGCAAGGGTAGGCTCAATCATACTTCCTAGTTTCGCAGAAAGAGCAGCTACAGCTTTACTACCTGCTTTAGCAGCAATTGTAGCAGTAAGTTTAGCAGTTCCGGCAGCACCTACAAATCTTACTAAAGATACTTCATTTCCTCGTTCATTTTCTAGCCTAAAATTTATACCTTCTAAATATTTAGCCCAGTCGGATTGGGGAATTGTATACATTTTTGGTACCTCATCAAACTCCTTAGATAATTGTTCAATATAAAAATTCGCTGTATCAATTACTATTGTATGAAATTTCATCTCTGCTGAATTTGCTTGCAATACTCTCCTAGAAAATTCTCTTTGAATATTGTCATTTATGCTTTTGGCAATCTTTTCATTGACTATAGTCGGATTAAACCCATTCATAACATTCTCGCCTATATATTGAAAAAGAACACCAAATTCTTGCTGTTTCTGATTAAAATAATTAAAATACCAATTTAAAAAATCCGTATCAATTCGATTTATTAAATCAGCTTCCCACAGATTCAATTCATTGTTAGCATATTGTTTAGCACTTTGATTTGCACTGTTCACAGCTTTTTTGAAAGCTTCTTCTCTTCCACCAAAGGCGACTAAAGATTGAGTAACTTCTAGGGAGGGAGGAGATGTTAATTCGGCCCCTAAAGCCTGAGTCATAACTAATCGTCCCAGTAACGGGATGAATACAATTAGAATTATAATCGACCAAATAATGATACTAACTATCTTAGAAAGTTTTACAATCCGCGATTTTGGAGTAGGTTCTTCAGTAAGCTGAGATTCACCAGATTCTTTAGCCTTCAACTCAATGGCAACTAATTCTTGATCGCCCAAGACATCAGTTAATTTTTGATCGAGCTTTTTGCAAATCACCTGACGACCATAAGGTATTCCATTTGAATGACAAACAAGGTTATTCTTTTCGTCTAAAAACACCTGTCCTAAAATTTGCCCTTCGGGATGCTCTTGGCGAATAATTGCTCCTTTTTTTAAATTAGGAGTTGCTGGGCGATCGCTCTGGAAATAACTTATTGCTTCCTCAAAGGTGATCCCCTCTAAAACTTCAGGTATCCCCAGAATGCGTGGCAAACATTTGTTAAATTCGCCAACGATCCGCTGGATATCTCCAGAAGTGAGTTTCTGATCTCCTTGAGAGGCGTCTTTGGCAAACCAGTTAAACCGTGTCATATTTCCTCCAGAGCTTTTGATAACTTATAAATTGCTACTAGATTCCTTGTATCTCTAATTATTTTAATCTGAAACTATATTTTTTGAGCCTCATAAAAGTGTTATTTAGTGTAGACTTACATTTCTTAAACAATTTTTACTAACAATAAAAAGTGTTATTTAGTTTCCCTGGTGTCTGAAAGTGTGATATAGTGTGATCGTCAAAAATAAACCAACTTTTAGCTATGGATATCCAAGAGGTTTTACAATGGACTGACGAGCAAGTATTTGTGAAGACGGGAAAACATATTGATTCATTGCAAAGCTCTATATTAAAAGAAGTTTGGGAGGGGGAGAAATATCATAAAATAGCTAAAAAGTGCAATCGGAGTGAAGATCATATTAAACAATTTTCTAGAAAATTATGGAAGATGCTTTCTGACGTATTGGGAGAAGATATTAAACAATCTAATGTTCGATCTATTTTAGAAACACAAGCATTATCTAATATTTACAACAATAATGGTTCACAGATTGTGGGTTACATTAATAGTCATATCAATATCTGTGGAGAAAAACGGCAAGATGCAGAAGAGGCCAAGCAGCGATCGCCCTCACCCCCAGACTCTCCCCAAAATAATGCCCGATCGCCCATAATCGATTTAACAGACGCACCCGAACTCCCTTACTTTTACGATCGCACCTCAGAACTCTCCACCCTCAAAAAATGGATATTATAGTCATTTCAAATAAAAAAGAGACACTATTGAGCGCAGTAGGCACAGATGAGTTGATCTAAAGATGTGCCCGGA
>NZ_JAUBTF010000035.1:0-76318 GCF_036702355.1 Microcoleus sp. D3_18_C4 | reverse complement strand
TTTTGCACTTTACCCTCGCTCTCGCGAGCGCATAACCCAGGCTACGTCAAGTGCCATCGATATATTCAGCAAGCCCTCTTTATATATTGTCCAAAAAATACCCAAAACATTGGAGCTATTACTCTTGGTTGTGGGTAAAATTTATATCACAAAATTATAGTAATGATATTCAAAACATCAGCCTTAAATATCTTTTTAAAGTATTTGATGATGAACTTGTTAATGTATTTATCAAAACTAGAATTATTCATCATCTGGTTAATTCACGAAAGGGGGGCTTACCCTATATAGAAAGAATAGGGATGAATCAAAAACTCCGAAATAGAATTATTGAACATATAACTAAGTTAATGAAAATCAATTGTATCGCATTGCAGTTGAATTGTATATATGCTTATTATCTGATGTTCAGAGACCGCGATCATCGACATTTGCAAGACTTTGTATCTCATAACTTAAAGCGTCCCATACCAAAACCGATCCAACAGGCTGTTTATCAGATAGGAACTTTATATGAAAATCATTCTCTAGGGTTAGCTTCTTTTGAAGAGATTTTGGAAGAGAGTGAAATAGAATATGAATCTGAAGACTTGAATTGTCGGTAAAATTCCCATCTTAAAAATCAATATCTCGATCGGGAGGTTCATAAATAACAAGCAAGCTTTTTGCTCTTGTAGATCCCACATACCTATCTGCGATATCCCAATTACTTAATATCAAATTCTTTTCTTTTTCAAAAAATAACATTATAACATCACTTTCTAGTCCTTTATACATCCCTATATTCGACCAATGAATAGTATTTTGATCTTTATCGGAAAATGAATATGGCTTAAGATAAAAACGAGCGATATGCGAATATTGTGAAAGTAGGGACTTTGATGATGGATACATATCAGTTAATATAACTATCTGAGCCGGAGAAACATTCTCCTTATTCACTAGATCGGTAATATCTTTTTCTAATAGACTAAAGATATCATCTGTCTCTTCATATATCTGATGTATTACTTCTCTTCCTTCAATTAATGAACTCTTTCTTTCATAAATACAGGATACAAATTTCTCGGCATGTTTGAAGATTTTGTGAGTATTTCGACAGTTTTTATTTAAGACAGTCGGGTTTACTTGAAGGGCGCATCTATTTGCATTTTTTGAAATTTTTTGATTACTATCTTGAAAAATGTAGAATATTCCCTCATCAGGAATCAACTGTTTCAAATCGTTAATTTCCTTTTGCTCAAAGTCTTGTCCTTCGTCAACGATGATTGCTGTATACTCAAATGTTAACTGAGATTTTTGGGGTTGTATTTCTTCATAACTATAAACTACACAGTAACCCTCTGTAATTTCATCTTGTAAAGCAGCAGCGAGATAAAGAGAAAGATTATTAGATTTACATATTACGAGCGTTCTAACCTTATGTTGGCATAACCTTCTTGCTTTTTCTATAGCTAACTGAGTCTTCCCTGAACCAGCACAGCCCAAAACAATGCACTGAGAATGGAAGCACAAATTATTCAAGATATCGAATTGCTGTTCTGTTAATTGCAGAATTTCTTGGTTGTTTTCACCAATATCATTAACAATAAATTTTTTGAACACTGTACTTGGAGATATGAGGTTAATGATTGAATCTGTCCGCTGCTGTCCAAGTTTTGGAAAATTTCCTGCCGCTCTATAATAATCGAAAACAGAAGATATCCAGCCACTAATATTTCCTAACTGAGGACGTAAAAGTAAGATTTCTTGAGGTGCTTCCGAGGGTAGATTATTTGCCACGTCATCCATATCAGGAAAAGCCACACATTGTCCAATACAAAAATCTTTATTTTTAAATTCGTCGTGTTTACTGAGAAAATCCAAAAACTTATACTTAATTTCTCTAGCTTGTTGAAAAGGAGATATCTTCATCTTGTATGGGTTCTGATACCATGCCATATTCAGATGATCGTAGGCGATCTGCCCTCCTTTGGCTTCTAGTATAATAATTCCTCGATCGGGATGAATAATGATGAAGTCAGCTTCCCTATCTTGAACGATATATTTGATGTGCTGCCACCATGCTCCATGAAAAACAACGTAGTCATCACTCAAATTTTTTTCAAAAATCTGGAAGAGAGTCTTTTCTGCGTAGCTCTTAGTTGTTGATGATAATTTTTGAGGAATCATTCTTGCCATAACTATTCACCTCTTCTCTTTTTAGATGACTACTACTTTATTGGTAAGTTTTTATATAGTATTTGGAGAATAAATTTTATGGTGTATATTACCGCAAAAGGCTTTTGTATGTCAAGCCCCATTAGCTACTACTTGCCAGAGGAAGTCTCCCTTTCAAGGATCTAGTACCTCGCACACTCCGATTCAAGTAGATCAGGCGCTAGCCAGAAAAGAGTTATATCCACTACATACTAAACTACTCAAATTTTAATCACCCAACCTCGGCGGTACATTCCATACAAAATTAACCACCAAAATAATACCGCAGTCACGGCAAACGCTAGGGAACCATTCAGCGGCCCGGCCCACGGCAAAAACCAGTTTTCATAAATCCAAGTGTAAGTTGTTGGAGCATTTGCACCAGTACCGATATGAGTTTTTAAGAGAATTCGGGCAACTATACCGGAAGCAACAAACAGGAAAATTGCATTCACTCCCATGATTTCAAACGGTCTCCCCCATTTCCAATCCCGCACTTCTATTGTTTCGTAGCAAGCTGCTAGCAATAGCAACGCCCAACCAGCGGTAAACACTACATAGGAACTTGTCCAAAGTTGTTTGTTGATCGGAAATAAAAATCCCCACAAGTGGCCGATTATCACGCAACTGAGGCCGCATATTGCTAAGTTGATACTGGTGCGGGTTTTGATTTGCTGTACTCGCAGCCATTCTCCGGTAAAGTAGCCTGTGAGGACTGTGACAACTGCGGGTAAGGTACTCAACAATCCTTCGGGGTCGAAGGGGCCGCCTTTGTACAGGTGTTGGCTACCGAGAATTAGCCGATCGACATATCCTCCTAAATTTCCTTCTGGCGTGAGTTCGCCGGCAGTGTACCCCCCTACGGCAAATACGGTTAATGCACCCCAATAGCCCAAAAGAACGGCAACAGCGAGCAGTTTTTGATTGCGCGGGGAAAGGTTGAGAATGGCGATCGCACTGATGAAATAAGCTAAGCCGATGCGCTGCAATACTCCCATAATGCGGATTTTACCGAAGTTTTCCACTGGGGCGCTGTTGAGAAGTACGTCAAGGGCGATCGAAGATGTATTTAGCAGCAATCCTAATATAAATAAAATCGCGGCGCGGCGCGCAATTCGCCAGTAAATATTTGAAGAAGGAAGAAGGAAGAAGGAAGAAGGAAGAGGGTTTTTAGCCGATTCTAATTTTTCCTTACTTGGTGTAATTTTTGAGGTTTCTATTCCGGTTTTTGGATAAGTTTGAATATATTTAGGCAGCGAGAAAGACATCGCGCAGCCAACGATGAACAGGAAAAACGGAAATACTAAGTCTGTCGGGGTGCAGCCGTGCCATTCTGCGTGTTCTAGCGGTGGATACACCTGTTCCCAACTACCGGGGTTGTTGACTAGAATCATCGAGGCGATCGCAATTCCGCGAAAAATATCAAGGGATTTGAAGCGCATAAATTAAGTTATTTGTTAACTGTTCACCGTTCACTGTTCACTGTTAAGTATCTTAGCTGATGCCCATTTCCTAATTCTTTTCGGCCCAATTCCCAATGCCCTGTTTTGCCAATGCCCTATGCCCCATGCCCCATGCCCCATGCCCAATTCCCCATTCCCCATTCCCCATTACCTATATCTCTATTCCTTCCAGAGTCATAATGACTGCATTCTTCATCAACATATCGCAGCGTTCTGCATAAAAAGATGCTGCCTTATCATATTTGTTGATTTGCAAAACGCGCAAAAACATTTGCCTTGCTTGCGCGAATTGCTGTTGGTAGTGAAAAAAAATTCCCTGTTCAAAATAAGTTTGAGTTTGTGCTTTTAGTTCGATCATTGTCGGCGAGTCGCCATCGTAAATTTCAAATACAGCAACAGGTGTTTGTTTTCCTTTGACTTGAACGCGATCGAGAAATCGGCACTTGTAATGTTGAGGATCGTCTATCCGGCAAAGGGTTTGGACGCTAGCTACAATAGCAACTCCATAAAGCTTTGTCAATCCTTCCACACGGGAAGCTAAATTAACCGCATCAGAAATCACCGTACTTTCCATTCGTTCCGCTTCGCCAATCGTACCTAACATTAAAGTCCCCGTATGCAAACCAATCCCTATCGAAATAGGTTGATAGCCACTGTTTTGCCTGTGTCTATTATAAATTTTTACTTGATGCTGCATCTCAATTGCTGCTTGCACAGCATCTTCAGCCCTGTTAGGAAACAAAGCCATAATCCCGTCACCAATGTATTTATCTATAAAACCGTTATACTCGCGGATAACTGGGCCAACTCGGCTTAAGTAAGAGTTAAGAAATTCAAAGTTTTCTCGGGGAGACATACTTTCTGACAGACTTGTAAATGAGCGAATGTCGGCAAACATAATCGTCATTTCTGCTTGTACAGAGTCTCCTAGTCTGGCATCAACAATGCTTTCTCTTTTGAGAAATTTCAAGAATTCACGGGGTACAAAACGGGCTGAAGCAGCAGCTATTTTTTCTAGTTCGCTTTTGCTGGACTCGATTTGATTGAGTGATCTAAATGCTCTCAGTGCGGTGACCACTGTGGTAAATAATTTTTTATTAGTAAGTTCTGTTTTAGTTTTGTAATCATTGATATCGTAGCTGACAATTACTACATCTTCTGGTACTTGTCCGGGCTGTCCAGTGCGTAAAATAATTCGCACAATTTGATTATTTAAAATATCGCGGATGTATTTAACTACTTCCAATCCGGCTTCTTCTGTTTCCATAACTACATCGAGTAAAATCAATGCTATGTCGTAGTTATTTTGGATTATTTCTTTAGCTTCTTTTCCAGAGTAAGCGCTGATAAATGTTATACTTTTACCTTCAAATTTAAAATCGTTTAACGCTAGTTTAGTAATATTATGAATTTCTATTTCATCATCTACAATTAATATTTTCCAACTTTCTTCTTCTAGCGGTTTTTGTTCCGCCTCGTCTTCCTCGGCAAATATTAATTCATCGTCGCCCGTCGCGATTAATTCGTCATCGCCCCCAGCCAACAGGTTTTTACTAGCTTCTGACATATATCGTTCTCCTATATAAAACTTATATCCATGTTGGCGGTCTAATAACTAACTGCTCATTTTAGCGGGAAATTCAATCATAAATCTTGTGCCTTTATTTACTTGACTTGTGCAGCTAATTGTGCCTTTTAATTTTTGAGTAACAAGGTTATAAATAATGTGCAGTCCCAATCCCGTGCCTCCCTGACCTCTTTTGGTGGTAAAAAACGGTTCAAAAATTTTACTGAGATTTTCTGGGTCAATTCCTTTGCCGTTATCGGCATATTCAAATATTAGCCGAGATCCCTCTAGTTTGAAATCAAAAGCCAGAACTCCTTCGTCTTCTCCATCGTAGGCGTGAATTAGGGAATTCAACACCAGATTTGTCACAATTTGACACACTACGCCGGGGTAACTGTCCACTACAATATTTTCATCACACTTAATCTCTATTTTGTGCTTAGTTCTTTTTAGTTTGGCTGTTAAGGATGTCAAAATTTCCTCTAGATAGTTTTTAACATTAAACGTGCGTTTTAACTCGCTAGACTGATCTACAGCTACTTCTTTAAAACTGTGAATCAAGTCTGCTGCCCGCGTGAGGTTAGATAAGATCATATTACTGCTTTGGATGGCGGTATCCAGAAACTTTTCTAACTCGGAACGTTTTATTTGGCCGTTACTGTAAACCTCAAAAAACTTTGTGGCTTTTTCAGCAAGCAGGGAGGCGGCGGTGATGCCGATGCCGATGGGAGTATTGATTTCGTGGGCAACACCTGCCACCAACCCTCCGAGGGCAGCCATTTTTTCCGACTCTACCAGTTTATTTTGAGCTGATTTTAAGTCTTCTAAAGTTTGGGAGAGTTCGGAGGTACGCTGCTGTACTAAAATTTCGAGATTCTGATTGAATTGGTGCAAGTTGGCGTAAAGTTGAGCATTTTTGATGGAGATAGAAATTTGAGAAGACAGCAGTTTTAATATTTCTAACCTGTCTGGTGTAAAAGCGCCTGTACTCAGATTGTTTTCTAAATATAGAATGCCAGTTAGTTGACCTTGATTAATTAACGGAGTGCAAAGAATTGATTTAGGTTGAACGGCCATTATATAGGGTGTGCGAGTAAATTGTCCTTCGCGGGTGGCATCGTTTAAAACTATACTTTCCTGGGTGCGGGCGACGTAATTCACAACTGCAACTGCCAGCAAAGTTACTTCTTGATCGTCTGCGACAAAATCTATCGGAATTGATTGCATGACAGCAACGCGATCGACCTCTACAGATCCTGATGCTTCAATCACCCATTGATCCTCTTTTTCTAGTATTAAAAAGCCTCTTTGCGCCCCGGCATTTTCAATAACAATTTTCATCATTTTTGCCAGCAGTTTGTCTAGAACTATTTCGCCGGCTAAGGTTTGCGATGCTTTAACTGCTGTGGTCAAGTCTAGCACGCCTGCACTGTCGCTCGTAGTGGAAGCGCTGCTCGTAGATTTGTGAGTTTCAATATTAGTTGAAATCGAGCCTGAAGTTAGCAAGTGCGAGTATTTTGATTCTAAATGCGCTGCTTTGGCTGTTGCTCCCCAGCGCTGATAGCAATAACGCGCTTCTGTTAAGTAAGTTTTAGAATTTTTTTCTCTTCCTATGGATAGATAAAATGCTCCTGCCAATTCTGCTGCTAGTGCTTGTATTTGTATGTAGCCGTTTTCTTCTGCTCCTTCAATGGCGCGATCGTAATATTCCATTGCTCTCACAACATTGCCCAAAACACGGGCTTTTTCTGCTGTAAGTAAGTCGCATTTATGCTGAAGATTCATGGGCGCATAAAGCGCTTTTTGTTGCAGTTTTTTCCGGTTACTGACAGCGTAAAAAATATGCTCTTCTTGTTCCTCATTGGTGGCAGATGGATAGGCTGCTAGGCGGGCGAGAGAATCGTAAAACTGGTACTCAGAAACATTAATAAAGCCTGCAACTCCGTCTAAATATACTTCGGCTTGCGCCGCATTTTCTAGCGCTGTAGCGGTATCTCCAAATAAATAGGCTAGTATTAATTTTTGCAAATAAAAGTGCTGTAGTCCCACCCGATCGTTAGCTTTCAAGAGCAGCGACAACAATTTTTCTTCGCTGTATGCTTCACATAACACAAGGTGTGGACTTGCCAATTTTCCCATCAATTGCCAAATAGTGTGCCGATATATTTGATTCCAAGTCAATACAGTTTCTTGCTTGAGTTGAAACAGCAAATGGTTGTAACTTACCATTCTCCGTTCCAGTTGTGGCAATTCTTGACCGATGAAATACAAAGACTGACAAATATTTACGGCTGCATATCCGACACATTCTAAATCCCCATTTTCTAGCGCGCTTTGATAGGCGTCCTCTAATAGCGGCAAAGAGTCTTTAACGTGATGCTTGCCGTTCATCAAAATGAATGCTACTAAATTAAGCGTTTTGCTTTTGAATTCTAACGCATTTAATCTATCGCTCAAATTTAAAGCTAATTGACCAAAGCGATCGCCAGATTCAATATCTCTAACTATTCCTTTTAAAATTGCTCCGTAATTAGCATAGCCGAAGGCAGACAAAGTAGAGTTTCCGTAATTAATAGATAAATTCACTTGCTCGCACACAATCAGCGGCAGCAGCACAGGTTCAACTATAAATGTAGCTGAAAACATACTGGAAAGCACGCGCATAGTTGCTAATTTATGCGGATTTGTCATAATTGGCAAGTTAATTAAATCTTCTATTTTCTTTTCGGTTAAATAAGCTGCGGTTTTAGCCAGTGCTTGCTGAATGTGGAGGGGGATCGGCGATTCGGGAAAGTTTATTCCTAACATTTTTAGTGCTTCGCGACCAATTTTTACCGATTCTTGGAGTTTGGTTTGCATCGCACAAGCTATGATTCTGATTTCAAACACTTTGATTTTGTCTAGTTCATTCTTTGCGTGTTGCAGAACAATTTCAGCCCATTTTTCCATTGGCTCAAAGTCGGTATTGAGGTAAGCAGCTTCTGCTGCTGACTCGTAGAGTGCAAGAGTCAAGTCGTAGTCAGTTTGCCAACTTTCGGGGGGAAGCAGTTCAATACCTGCGGTTAAATATTTCAGGGCAAGTTCGTAAGCTGCACTTGCTTTTGCTTTGCGGCCTGCCATTAAATTTAATTGGCATAATTGAAATTGTTCTAATTGGCTGGTGATGATTTCTTTGGCAAAATTTAGTTGGTTTACGGTATCAAAAATATGCTCTTCTAATTGCTCTGGCGGTGCATTTTCGAGTAAAAAATTGCCTATCTTTAGATGGATTTCTTGTTTTTGAGAATTGGATATTAAAGCATAAGCTGCCTGCTGCACTCGCTCGTGCAAAAATTTGTAAGTTGCGCTAGGAACATCAGCAACTGGCAGGGAAAATTTTTCGCTAAAATCTCTAGATATTGTGTCTGTTACTTCTGTACTTGCTGCGAGTGCGATCGGAATTTTGTAGGCGTTATTCACGAGTAAAATCAGACCTGACTGAAGTGCCTCAACGAGGTCTGTTGCTGCGGACGCCAGAGGTTGTTCGGCGATTGTCGAGAGAGTTTCCAAATCAAATTTGTTCCCGATACAAGCGGCTAATTTAAGCAGTTCCTGGGTATTCTCTGAAAGTTTTTGAATATTATTTATCATTAATTCGACAACATTGTCAGTAATTGCCATTTCTTGTATTTGTTCGATATCCCACTGCCACTCGCCTGTGACATGGCATTTTTTCACAATTTGCTCTGAGATTGGTTGCGGTAAGCCCGACAGGTTGGGTTCAGCTAGCTTGACCAAATTATTCGAGGGTGAAAGTTTAAATTGAATCAAACTTTTTGAGTAAAGAAATTTTATTAATTGAGTTAAAAAGAATGGATTACCACCAGTTTTTTGAAAAAGCAACTCGGCTAAACTTAGCGAGTTTTCGGGGGCGCAGTTCAAAGTATCGGCAACGAATTGGTTGACGCTGCTTATATCTAAAGGCAAAAGGGCGATCGCCCTTAAAGTGCCGCCTGCTTTTTTAATTGCTGAGGCGGTCAGCATTAGAGGATGATTTGCATCTACTTCTTGCTCTCTATAAGCTCCAATTATTAATAAATATTGAGTTCCCAGGTCAGTTGCTAGCAGTTCTATTAACTTGAGAGATGCTGAATCGACCCACTGCAAGTCGTCCAGGAAAATTACTAGAGGGTGTTCTTTTTTAGCAAAGACGCGGATGAAGTTTTGAAATACTAAATTAAAGCGATTTTGAGATTCATTTGCTCCTAAATCTGGGACGGGGGGCTGCGGCCCAACAATCAGTTCTAATTCGGGAATAGCTTCAATAATTACTTGGCAGTTACCGCCGAGTGCTTTTAAAATTTTTTCTTTCCAAACATGGATTTCTGCGGCATTTTCTGTGAATATTTGCCGCAACAAATCTTGAAAAGCTTGGAGCAAAAAAGCGTAGGGAATATCGCGCTTAAATTGCTCAAATTTGCTGTCAATAAAATACCCGTTTTCCCGCCGACTCGGCTTGTAAACTTCATATACTAACGAAGATTTGCCCACACCTGCAGAACCAGAAATCAGCACGATTTCTGTATTGCCCCGCCTCATCCGCTGGAAGATACTGAGAAGCATATTAACTTCTGCTTCTCGCCCGTAAAATTTTTGGGAAATTTGCAGGTGACTTGACTGATCTTGCTTGCCGAGGGTTATGTGGGAAATTTCGCCGGTAGTTTGCAGTTGATCGAGACAATTTTCTAAGTCGTACAAAAGTCCGAAAGCACTTTGATACCTGTCTTCGGCTGTTTTTGCTAATAGTTTTATGACGATATCGGAAACGACTTGAGGAATCTCCTTGGTTCCTACTTGATTGATTTTGCCTTCGATGCTTCTGCTTTGTACTTTTTGCTTTCTGTTTTCCCAAGGAGAAACTGGCGTTTTGGCAATATGGCAGTGTACTAATTCCATAGGATCGATCGCCTGAAAAGGCAATTCGCCACAAAGCATTTCATAAAAGGTGACGCCTAAAGAATAAAAATCGGTCCGGTAGTCGATCGCCCGATTCATGCGCCCCGTTTGTTCAGGAGACATATAGGCGAGAGTGCCTTCGAGTAAATGGGGATGGCTGGGGGCGGGGTTTTCGCCCGGTAGCAGGGAGGCGATCGCAAAATCAGCAATCTTGACATCTCCTGTCTCGATATTGACAATAATATTGCTGGGTTTAATATCTTTATGAATAATGTGGTGATCGTGGAGTTGCCCAATAGTTTCTGCTAGTTTGATGGCAATATGCAGAAATTGTTGTAACTCTAGCTGGTTGTTGCTGAGAAACTCTTTTAGGGAAATACCACCAAAATCTTCTAAAACTAAAACCGGAAAGTGATTGTATGTTTCTATTTTATAAAGCTTGACTATTCCGGGGAAATTCAAATTCTTAAGAATTTCGGATTCGTGCAGCAGTTGGGATATTTGGGCTGGGGTAGGGTATGTCGGGGTGAGAGTTTTGAGGATAACTGGTTTTTGTTCCTCAAGCTGCATCCCTCGATAAATAACTGTGTGAGGGTTTGTATAAAGTTCTCCGTCAATGCGGTATCCCGGAATAGAAATCATGATAGTTGGGGGTAATTTCAAAGAGGCGGTTATACAATTTTAGATTTTAGATTTTAGATTTTAGATTGGGAATGATTGATGATATAAGGGTTTGGAGCGCGGGCTGAGAGTTGCATTCTTTTTTGCCACAAGTATTATTAAGTAAGTGAAAATACACATTGCCGGTCGAGTGCGGTTTTTACGGCAGTAAACTGGCTACTATTATATAGCTTAGCTAAATCCCTCCCTAAAGAGTCGTCCTAGATACTTTTTTTGTCGCTTATTTAGTTATCTATATTTTAGTCTTCAAAAAATCAGAAGTCGCACTTTGCTATCCCGCCAGTGGCAAAATAAACGGGTGCGTGCAAATCAACAGCTAAAATCTAAAAAAATCATGCAGAATATAACTGCCTCAAATCCAGCTAATGCGACCGATCGCGCTTTTGGCACCGCAGACATTCAATTGCTGGTAGTGGATATAGACGGCACGATCGCAGGTTTGTCAAATACCATCCGAGAACCAGTCAAGCAGGCAATTTTGGCTGCCGAGTCGCGGGGAGTGAAAGTGGCCGTCGCTACGGGCAGGATGTACCGCTCAGCTTTGCGTTTTCACCGCGACATCGGCTCAACATTGCCACTGATTTGCTACCAGGGTGCCTGGATTCAAGATCACGCTACTCAAAAACGGCTGCGGCACTTGCCGCTGTCGAAACAAACTGCTCTGCAACTGTTAGATTATTTTGAAGAACCGCATTTGCGACCGCTCCTTTCGATCCATTTCTACATTGACGACCAGCTTTACGTGCCGGAAATCACCGCAGCTACTCGAATTTATGCCCAAAGATCGGGCATTGAACCAATGGTAATTAAAGATTTGCGGCGAGATCTTCCGGGGGAACCGACGAAAGTTTTGGCATTGTGCGAGAATCCGGGGGTACTCGACGGCTTGCTCAGGAGTATGCGGCAGCGCTACACGCCTGCGGAGCTTTATTTGACTCGATCCGTCGCCACTTTTTTTGAAGCTACGCATCCTTTGGCGAATAAGGGAGATGCGGTGCAGTATGTAGCGGAGGAACTTTTGGGTTTGCAGGCGGCGAACGTGATGGCGATCGGCGACAATTTTAATGATGTAGAAATGATTGCCTACGCGGGTGTGGGCGTGGCAATGGGCAATGCTCCTGATGGGGTGAAGGCTGCTGCTGATTGGGTGGCGCCGGATGTTGAGGAAGATGGGGTGGCTGCTGCGATCGAACAATTTGTTTTGAGCGATCGTTGATATTTGTAGCACCAATACCGCAGGGGCGGGTTTGCCAACATCTGGAAAAAATGTATATCAACCCGCCCCGACCCAGCGACAATTTATTATTATATAACTCTCTAGTTTTGAGTTCTATGGAATCAAATTTTGATGCTTAATAACAATCCACACTTTCGGATTTTTCGATATCAAGTGGAGTCAATTACTTTTTTTGCAACATCAGAATATTTATTTAACGAACCGCGAAGAGGCTAAGAACGAGAAGGAAGAATGGAAGAAAGCGGGGCGGGCTTACAGCTCTTCTGGATGTGAATTATAGATAATTTAAAACTCTTAAAAATGCCTTGCAACAGAAAAAGCACCGACGACTGGCCGTGTTTCGTCTCGGTGCTTCTTCTGGTTCGCTCCTCACACGTCCATCAATATAGCTGACTCAGTAAATTGTGTCAATACTTTTTCCAAAAATTGTTTTTTGAGTCGGCTGCTGCTGGGGTGTCGGTGCGGTGGATGGAGGCAAAACTATTGCACTGCAAGGGTTTGACTCGATCGCCCAAGCATTACCTTGAGCAGAAAAATTTTACTTCACTTCCAGCAGCCAGTCCAAAATCAGAGCGTTGACTTCACTCGGCCGCTCGTCGTGGGGACAGTGGCCCGTGTTGGGAATGGAAACAAATTTCACAGGTTTATCGTTAGCGGCCAATTGTTGATAAATCTGGCTGCCGGCGATCGGCGTCCAGGGGTCGTCTGCGCCCCAAAGTACCAATAACGGACGATCGACTTTGGGCAGCAATTCTGACGGTTGAGGGCCGGCTGGGGCTGTCAAAATCGAGGCAAACACCTGTTGAGCTCCGGGCTCGCAGGAAGGGGCGTGGAGGAGTTCTACGAGTTCGTCGGTGATGGCTTCGCGGTTCCCGTAGACTTGGCGCAGGGTGTTGCGGATACGGTGTTTTTGGCGGATGTTGTTGAAGACAAAGGGGCCGATCAGGGGCGATCGAACTAATTTAGTAAAAGTCCCCATCACTAATCGCAGCGGGAAATTCAGTTCGTCCGGCCGGTGGTTGAGTCCGCCAGCACAGTTGATTAAGACTGCACCTGCTGATATTTCTGGATGGTTGGCGACTACCATCAAACTCAGCAAAGCGCCGATCGAATTCCCGACAAATACCGCCGGTTCCTGTACCAGATCCGCCCAGAAATCAGTCAGCAATTCTTCCCACAATTCCAGAGTGTAATCTAGGGCTGGTTTGGCGGAAGCACCGAACCCCAGCAAGTCCAGCGCAAATACGCGATAGCCGCCGGCTGCTAGTGGGGGGATATTTTGTCGCCAATGTCCGATCGAAGCCCCAAATCCGTGAATCAAGATCAGAGGGCGGCCGGTTCCTTGGACGGTATATTGGATTTTGTGACCTTTCCAAGTCCAAATTAGCTTTTCAAAACTTGTTGCAGATACTAATTGTTGTGCAGTCACGGCTATTATGTAAAGTTTCGTTAACTACTTTCATCATAGCAGAAGTCAGTAGTCAGTAGTCAGTAGTCAGTAGTCAGTAGTCAGTATTCATGAATTATTGGTTATTGGTTATTGGTTATTGGTTATTGGTTATTTGTTATTTGTTGTAATACCCCATGCCCAATTCCCCATGCCCAATTCCCCATGCCCAATTCCCCTTTTTACTTTTTTTGTAGCAACCAATAAGTCATCATATCCCCCTTACCTTTTACCGGAATCACGCCTCGCCTCTCAAACAAATACTTATCTTTCAAAAGCTCATAAGTAACATCAGTAACTTGAATGCTGCCTGCAAAACCCGTAGCTTCCATCCTCGCCGCTACATTCACCGTATCTCCCCACAAATCATAAGTGAACTTGCTCACACCAATCACTCCCGCAACAACTGGCCCGGAATTGATGCCAACGCGAATTGCCAGTTTTTCCCCTGTGTCGGCGGACAATTTTGCTATTTTTGCCTGCATTCCCAGGGCCATTTGGGCGATCGCCTCGGCGTGATCCTGTCTCGGCGTAGGCAATCCCCCGACTACCATGTAAGCATCGCCAATTGTCTTAATTTTCTCCACACCGTACTTTTCAGCTAACTGGTCGAAGTGCGAAAAAATTACATTCAATCGCTTTACCAACTCGGTGGGAGACATTCTCGCCGACAATTCAGTAAAGCCAACAATATCAGCAAATAAAACACTTACTTGGGCAAAACTGTCGGCGATCGTGCTTTGCTCTGCCTTCAAGCGTTCTGCGATTGGTTTGGGCAAAATATTTAACAGCAACTTCTCGCTTTGTTCTTGTTGAACTTTTAGCGCTTCTTGCGCTAATTTGCGCTCTGTAATGTCAGAAACAGTACCCTCATAGTAGATCAGCTCACCTTTTGAATCTCGAACAGCCCGAACATTTTCTGACACCCAAATCCGGCGCCCGTCTTTGCGACATACCATAGATTCAAATCCCGAAACGGCATTTTCAGTATCCATAGCAGCCACAAATTCGAGGCGGCGTTCTGGGTCAACGTAAAGTTGCTGAGCAATATTTTTAATCTCGGACATCAGTTCTTCTGGGGATTCGTAACCGTATAATTTTGCCAAAGCTGGATTAGCGCTGAGATAGCCTCCTGAAGGCGTGCTTTGAAAAATGCCTTCCATCGCATTTTCTACAATGCTGTGATATTTTTCTTGGGCAATACGCAGCAATTCTTCTGCTTGTTTGCGCTGAATCAAAGAACCTAATTGAGTGCCGACTGCATTAAAAACGTCTATAAATCGCGCGTCTTTCCCACCAGACGAAATTTTAAAGAAAACTAGCACTGCCAATACTTCATCGCCTACCAAAATCGGCACGCCAAAACCCGCTTTGAATCCGAGTTCTAGTGCTATTTGACTTCGGAGAAAATGCGGGTAGCCCTTGGAAATATCTTCTACCCATTCCGGTTGCTTGGATGCCCAAACTCGTCCCGGCAGCCCTATATTTCGGGCAAATGTCAGTTGTTGGCTTTGGGTGCGGAACAATTCCATGCTGGGGTTGCTGGCATACCAGCCCCGGGCAGATTGCAGCACAGTTCCTTCTGCATCGGGAATCCAAGCTTCTCCTACATCCCATCCGATTGTTTCGCCAACTTGGTGCAGAATTACTTCTAAAGCTGAGTGAAAGTCTACAGCTTCCCCGATCGCCCGCGTCGTTTCCAGCAAAAACCGGATTGATTCTTCAGCCCGCTGCCGTTCTGCGATTTCTTCCTGCAATCTAGAATTGCGATCGTGCAGTTCCCTAGCTTGCTGTTGCAGTTTGGATTGCAGCAAACGAAGGGAAAGTTGGTTTTGGACGCGGGCTATAACTTCTTCTACTTGAAACGGTTTAGTAATGTAATCCACTCCTCCTACTTGAAAAGCTTTAACTTTTTCCAGCACGTCATCTAGCGCACTAATAAAAATTACCGGAATATCTTGAGTTTTTTCGCTTAACTTTAACTGCTCACAAACTTCATACCCGTTCATTTGTGGCATATTAATATCTAGTAAAATTAGATCGGGAGGAGATATTTGTGCCCCTTGCAAAGCCAAGTGTCCGTTAATAGCCTTCCTGACATGATACCCGTAAGATGTCAGCATAGTGGATAAAAGTCGCAAATTATCCGGCATATCGTCAACGATCAGAATGTCTTTAGGAGTCGCTGGTAATGGATGGTCGTTCATCATAATATAATTGAGTTAAATCGATAATGATATCTATCCGAAAATTATCGACTAAATCTGTTAAAGCGTTAGCGAGATTTGCCTCAGTTTCGGGAATTTGCTCGATGAGTTCGAGGATGCGGTTGTCATCAACACAAAGTGCTGCTCGGTGCAACTCGACCACCCAGTATGTGGGCATTACACTCAAATCCTCGGTGGTCAAACTTTTAAGCAGCGTCGGTGTTGAAAAAGAAGTAGATAAGTTCTCTTTTTCATAAATATAACGCAGGTTGAGGTGATGCGCTATCTTTTCAAAGAGTACCTCTTCCCGAAACGGTTTACATATCAAATCGTTACAACCAGCAGACAAAATTATTTGCCGCTGCTCGTCAAAAGCACTGGCCGTCAAGGCAATAATTATTGTTTCTCTACCTTCTAGAGTTTTCTTAATCTGTCTTGTCGCTTCATACCCATCCATCACGGGCATCAGCATATCCATTAATATCAAGTGCGGCTTCCAAGTTGAATGCAAAGCAATTGCTTCTTGACCGTTAGTTGCTTCCCGGACTTCAAAGCCCAGGGGTATCAGGAGCTTAAGCAGCAGTTGGCGATTTTCTGCTACATCTTCAACTATTAATATCCGATAAGTGTCTTGTCCGGCTTCTAAAGCAATAACTTGTTTAATCGGGGATTTTTCTTGTTCATCACTTTGTGTTACTAAGTTAACCCAGATATTAAAGCTAAAAATTGTGCCTTGACCGAGTTGACTTTCAACAGCAATATCACCTCCCATAATTCGGACAAACTGTTGGCTAATCGGCAACCCCAGACCCGTTCCTTGCATGGATTTTCGACCAGTTTCAGTTTGTACAAATGGCTTAAATAATGTGGCAAGTTCCAAGGGAGAAATGCCGGGACCCGTGTCGGCAATTTCAAAATACAATTGGGATTTTTTTTCTTCTGTGGCGTCTTTGTCAGATTGGCTGCTGACGCGCAAAGTCACGGTTCCCTGCTGAGTAAATTTAATCGCATTGCCGAGTAGGTTAATTAAAACTTGCCGCAATTTAGCTTCGTCTGTTTGAATGTACTGTGGCAAATCATCGGCATTTTCAAAGATTAGGTGCAAACCTTTTGAGTTGGCTTTTAGTTGCAGCATTTCTTTGAGACTATTAAGAAGGTTGTAGAGATTGAAGCGGCTGGGATTGATGGTAATTTGACCTGCTTCTATTTTGGACATGGACAAAACATCATTGATGAGTTCCAGCAAATGTTCGCCGCTGCGGTTAATAATTTCTATGTATTCTTTTTGTTCTTCCGTGATAGAACTGTTGCGGGCCATGACTTGGGAAAAACCCAGAATGGCGTTGAGAGGTGTGCGGAGTTCGTGGCTCATGGAAGCTAGAAATTGGCTTTTGGCGCGGTTGGCAACTTCGGCGTTTTCTTTGGATTTAATCAGTTCCATGGACTGCCTTTGAGTGCGGGCGAGCAATTCCGCTTGCTGTAATGCTACTCCTAGCTGAGTACCTACATCAACTACAACGTTGATTTCAGCTTCGCTCCACTGCCGGGGAGCTGAATTTTGATAGGATGCTAGTAATCCCCAGAGCGTTTTTCCGCAGAAAATTGGCACAATAATGTAAGATTTAGCTTGAAATTTTTCTAGCAAATTGATGTAACAAATATCGAATCCTTGCTTGTAAATGTCGGGGACACAAAGGTAAGTTGTACCTCGGCTGTAGGGCCCGCCTTGGGTTTCTTGCAAATAGGTATCGCGTACTTCTTGTGAGGGGCTATCTAATCCTTTGACGACGCAACGGTCGCTGTCTAAAGCGCCTTCAGTAAGGTGAGAATCGAGTTCCTGTGCTTGGATGAAAGAAACCCACTTCTGGTCACGGGATTCGGCTACAAATTCGCCACTCCAGTCTGGATTGAAACGGTAAATGGCGACTCGATCGCACTTCAGGGTTTGGCGCAATTCTCGGGTTGTGGCGTGAAAAATTTCTCGGATATCTAAAGTTTGCCGCATTCTTTCAATGATGCGGGCGATCGCTCTTTGTCGTAAAGCACTTTCTTGCAGTTCGGTTTCTGCTTGCTTGCGTTCGGTAATATCTACAGCCATTAAAGCAATGCCGATCGCTGTACCGTTATCGTCAATTAGCTGAGTATTATACCACTCGCAGATGATAATTCTGCCGTCTTTAGTCAGATTTTCGGTAGTGCCGCTGGATTTGGCATTCAAGTCATGATTGAAAATCTCAGATAATTGCGGGTGGTAGCTTTCAGGTACGATCAAATCGGCGGCGACTCGACCAATCGCTTCTTGCTCACTGTAGCCAAAAATAGCCACGGCTGCGGGATTCCAAGTGATAATTTCTAAATAGAGGTTTAACTCAATAATTGCGATCGGCGTTTGCTGCAATAAAAACGAGATTCTTTGCTGCGATGCTAGCAGTTTCTCTTCGGCTAATTTGCGGTCTGTGATGTCATTAGCAGTGCCGAGAATTTGTTTGGGTTTACTACCATCTGCTGTTCTGAGAAATACAGTATCCCAACTGTGCAGCCACCGCCATTCACCGTTTTTGTGTTTCATGCGGTATTGACATTCAATGACATCACCGTCTTTGGCTTGATCTACTTTGTTGAGGTTTTCAAAAAACTTTGGCAAATCGTCGGAGTGGAGCAGCGTCGGCATCATTGCTGTACCCATATCTTGTATTTCTTGGGCGGTGTATCCAAGTATCGTCGAAATTTGTCGGTTGGTATAAACATTCCGCTGTTCAATTAAATCGTAAACGTACAATAGGTTCGGGTTGGAATCGGCGATCGCTTGAATGAAGTGCTGGCTTTCTCTGAGTGCGGATTCTGTTTGTTTACGAACGCTAATATCTCTGGCTACAATAATCACTGAATCTGCAGTCAGCGGAGAAACTTTAGCGTCGAGGCAAACGTCGCGCTCTCCGACTTTAAAGCTATATTCAACATTAATGCTTTGCTGAGTTTTTAGAGCTTGTTGGATGGCATTTAATACTAAATCTGCTACAGGTTTAGGCAAGACTTCATGAGCGGTTGTGTTAATCATTTCGCTGGGAGGTTTCACCAAATTTGTTGATGCTGTCGGGGCAATTTTGATGCAGCGCCCTTCTGCATTTCTCACTAAAACTGTGTCAGTCATGGCGGCAAAAATCGCCCGCAATTCTGTTTCCGATTCTTGCAGAGCTTGCTCGGCGCGGACACGGGTGCGAATTTCTGCTTGCAGCACTTTATTTTGCCGATCGAGCTGCTGAATTCGGTTTTTTTCTCGTTCGATCAGTTTAGTTTGAGCGATAGCGAGCCCTACTTGAGCCGCCACAGCTTCTAATAAGTCGATTTCCTCGGAAGTCCATTCCCGGTAGCGATCGCACTGGTGCAAACAGATAGCACCGTTTGCCCTGCCTTGGTAAGAAGTGCGAATTGCCAGCATCGATTTTAACCCAACCTTCTGGCAAATCGGTTGAGCAGCTTGCAACAGAGGGTCTGAATAAACATTGTTGGAGGCGATCGCCACATCTTGTATCATCATTTGTATGACGTGAGGATTGCCCCAAATTGGAACAGGTACGTTCCGAATAGATTCACACTCCGGTTCAAGATACTCGGCCGCCAGAGGAATATCGACTTGGGGGGTAGTAACGTAAGTATGAATCAAACAGCGATTGGCGCAGAATGCCAGACCGATTTGAGTGGCAGCTATTTGAAATATTTGTTCTGGCTGCAAGCTTGAGCGAATTTCTTTAGTTATTTTTGCGATCAGCAATTCTCGCTGAACTTGCCGTTCTAAAGCAGCTTTAGCTCCAGCCATTTCTATTTCTGCGTGCTTGCGATCGGTGATATCAAAAAGTACGCCATACCAAACAATATCGCCATTATCACGCATTTCTGGCCGAGAATTAGATTGCAGCCATTTGAGTTTACCCGACGGTGTAACAATCCGCCATTCACAGGCAAAAGGTTCTAAATTTTGGGCGCTAGTAGCAATTTGTTTCACCAGATATTCTTGGTCATCTGGATGATTTTGATCGAAGCAAAACTCGGGATTTTTTAAAATTTCTTCACTCTCTAATTCGTAAATTTCTCGACAAGCATAACTAATATATTCAAACTTAAAACTTCCATCTGGCTTCTTTATGAATTGATAAAGAACTCCCGGTATATTGACCGCCAATTTCTGCAAACGCGCTTTGCTTTCCCGGAGTGATTGTTCTGTTCGCTTGCGGAATTCTACCTCTTTTTGCAGTTGGGCATTCTGCTGTTTTAATTGTTTTGATAGCTGTTGTATAGTCAGTTGACTTTCGATCCGCACTAAAACTTCTTCCACTTGAAAAGGCTTAGTAATGTAGTCAACACCGCCGACTTCAAAAGCTTTAACTTTGTGAAAAGTTTCCTCAAACACACTCAAAAAAATAACCGGAATTTCCCTCATCTTTTCGTTGGATTTAAGTCGAGCACATACTTCATATCCGTTCATTTTTGGCATAGCAATATCTAGCAAAATCAAGTCGGGGAGAACGGTTAAATTAGCATTGACCGCCATTTCTCCCGAAATCGCCCGCTGAACTTTATACCCTTCTTTCGTCAATATGTTTGATATAAAGCGCAGGTTTTGGGGCTGATCATCAATAATTAAAATGTGAATACTTTCTTTGTCAAATATCATTTTTTGTCTGGTCATGGTAATTTTTTTAGTGCTAGCAGCAGATTGATGATTTAATAAATTTTGCGATTCCTTCCGATCCTAATTATTTATTAAACCTTTTCAAACTCAGCAAATAGAAGATTAACTTTAGATAGTAGCCATCAACTAACGCACCTTCTATTTTTTAAACTTATTGGTTGCTTGTCTTAAGTTTGCTACTCAAACTAACCGTACTTAACCACATTTTATTGTCCCCAAAAATCGCCTTATTTGCTGTCCAAATTAAGTCTGCCGAAAAACCATCATCGCTTAGGCACTCCAGAGCAAAGCAACCGGATTTTTTAACTTTGTTCAATGGCTGCGACAAAGTATTTTCGTATAACCCGGTTGATGCGCTCAGGACAGTTTTTTGCTTGACTTTAGGATTAAAACTCCCAGGAGGATAACGCAAGTTTCTGGACATTCTGCTGCCACATTCAAAGGGTTTTAGCCGAGATACACACCTGGACATACCACGAGGCGAAGAAACCGTTTTTTTTACTCTTGTCGCTGCAACAAAGTATGGCTGTGAAAAACCTCGGTTTTGACCCACCCGCCCATCAGTCTTAAGATATTTATAGGTAACTAAGAGTATAGGTGCGATCCATCCAGTGGCACCCACAGCCTACCATATAAACTATTTTCTCTGTCTTTTCTATGCCAGCAATTCCTTAAGTTTAGCAATATTTTCATTGCTTAAGTAAATTTTAATTTCTAGTTCTTGGTCAGATTCCCACAGCAGCAGCAGATTATCTTCGCCCAAGGCGATTTCGGGATTGTTTAATTCAAGTGTTTGATATTTAACTTCGGGAATTCCTACGCGAATTACCAGTTCCGCTTCCAACTGAGGATAGATGTACAATTGCTGTTGCAAGTTGTCAAGTTCTAATTTGTCAACAGTGTTGTTACGTTGGACAGGAGAATCGGGTATGTACCAATAGAGAGTTTCCTCCCGAATTTCAGGATTGACTATCACAAATGTTTCGTCAAAACGCTGGGGGTGCCAGTGAATTTCGCTCAGACCGCCGATTTGCGGAATCAGTCGCTGTACCCAGCTAATTTCTTTGCCGTTCAGGTTTGCCCACCACTGACTAATATTATTGAGATTGTCAGCATTTTCGGGGTCGGTGCTGCCGGACTGCCAGACTGTTTTTAGTTGTTGCATATACAAGTTCTCCAGCGAATTTAAATTTGAGATTGCAGGCGTTCAATTGGAGATTCATTCGTTATACAATAATTTTAATGGACTTACCAATTATTTACCACGAAGATTACGTTGCACCTCTGCCACCGGCTCACCGCTTCCCGATGGCAAAGTTTCGGATGCTTTACGAGATGCTGCTCGCGGACGGGGTAGCAGATAAATCGCAATTTCACGCTCCCGAACTTCCCCCTCAAGAATGGATTGAATTAGTCCACGACCACTCCTATGTTCAAGCTTACTGCAACGGGACGCTCGATAACAAAGCGACTCGGCGAATTGGTCTGCCTTGGAGTCGGGCTCTTGCTAATCGCACTTGCACTGCGGTTGCAGGAACTGTACTAACTGCCAAGCTCGCTTTAGACTATGGTTTGGCTTGCAATACTGCGGGCGGAACTCATCACGCCTTCCCTGCTTTTGGGTCTGGTTTTTGTATTTTTAATGATTTGGCGATCGCCTCTCGCGTCTTACAAAAAAATGGTTTAGTTCGCAAAGTTTTAATTGTCGATTTAGATGTCCACCAAGGAGACGGAACCGCCGTAATTTTCCAAGATGACAGTAGCGTTTTTACTTTCTCGATGCACTGCGAAGTCAATTTTCCCGGCACCAAACAAAAAGGCGATTTAGATGTACCTTTGCCTGTAGGTATGGAGGACGACGAATATTTACAAACCTTGGATAAATTCCTACCAGATTTGCTGTCAAATGTCAAGCCAGATTTAGTTTTGTACGATGCTGGAGTAGACCCTCATCACGGTGACAAACTGGGAAAATTAGCTTTAACTGATACGGGCTTATTTCGCCGGGAAATGCAAGTTTTGATGGCGTGTTTGGCTGGTGGCTATCCCGTTGCCTGCGTGATTGGCGGGGGCTATTGCGATGACGCTAAAGGGTTAGTTTATCGGCATTCGCTGCTGCACCGAGCTGCCAGTCAAGCCTATAGGCAGTATCGACTTTGATCCAGAGCGGCGAGATTTAAAATTGACTTCAGTATTGTTTGGCGATATGATTGCGTGTTGAGGGTGTCAATTAATACTAAAAACTGGCTAAGCTGTTGTGCATTTAATTTGTATGTTGAGGGCGGGCTTTCGCGCCCAACCCTACTCCCCAAAAGAGGAAAAATTTATTTAACTATGCAATTTAAATGCGAATTAGCTTAAAGTGGTATTAAAATAGATATATCGCATTTAATCGTAGTGTATTTTATGGACTCCAACTCGTTAAATATCACAGAAGATGGGGCTAAAGAACCGACTTTGATGCCCATAGACAAGCGCTACCTGCTAGTCCTCAACATCCCATTTTTCTGCGACTCCAAAGGCAGCAGGTATCTCGATTTAATGTGGGCTAAAGACCTAACCCAACACTTCAAGTATTTGAAAAACTTCACGCTAGCATGTCCGTGCGTGCGAGAAACCCCCCCTGAAGATACAATAGAGGTGGATTCGGAAACATCATTTGCTGATGCTAAATTTATTGACCTTCCCTCCCCAAATAGCTGGGCCCAAGCAATATTGCTGCTGCCGGCAACGGTTGCCCAGCTTTGGGGCGCGATCGCATCTTCAGATCTCGTACATAGTGGTGTAGCAGGCTGGCCGATTCCGATGGCATGGTTAGTGACGCCAATAGTCCTGATACAGCGGAAACCATACGTGCTCATAGTCGAGTCCGCACCGTGGCGGCTGCTGCCGGGCACCCCTGCCAGCATTAAAGCCAAAATTCAAGCTTACATATACGAAACATTTAATCGCTGGTGTATCAACAGCGCCGACTTGACAATCTTTACACAGGCAGAATATCAGCAAAGTTTATTAAAAAAACGACACCAACAAAGTCAGATAATTCATGCTTCGTGGATAGATGAAGAAAATATTATTTCGGAAGCAGAGGCGACTAAAATATGGCACGAAAAACTGTCAGCCTCGCCCAAACAACTAAAAATTCTATTTGCGGGCAGATTGGTTCCAGAGAAAGGCCTGTTAGTTCTCCTAGAAGCAATGAAAATCTTGGAGGAGGGAAACATTCCCGTCAAGCTGGACATACTAGGTGAAGGCGAACTGTTAAGCAACTGCCAAGCAGCCAGCAAGGCAATGCAAAAATCGGTACAGATAGAAATTTTGGGAACTATTCCTTACGGCAAAGAATTCTTCGGGCGGCTGCAACAATATCATGCTGTTGTGGTTCCCAGTACCTCAGACGAACAGCCCAGAATAGTATACGATGCTTATTCCCAGGCCGTATCGGTACTGGCAAACAACACCGCCGGACTCCGCGACTGTATCGAAAACGGCATCACAGGCTTGATCGGTAATTGCAATGACCCAGTTGATTTAGCAAACTTGCTCAAACAGTCGGGAGAAAACTTGAACCTACTTCAAAATATGGGCATGGCAGGTCTGAAATATGCTCGCCGCCTGACTCACGAAGAAATGCACCGGCAGCGGTGGCAGCTTTTGTCAATTATGTTGGAGCAATCAAAAAAGTAAGTAGGTAGGCGCAAATAAACCGGGCTGTGTAACCGAATGTAAAGCTGCCAGAACCTTTGGGATTGCTTCGTTTCACGGAGTGACCCTCGCTTTTGACTACTTGTGTATTTTCCCACTCATCTACTTAGGCGATACCTGCACTCCGGGCGATCGCTCCAGCTTGCCAGATGGGTACAACTTGAGCTAAAAAGTTGTTAAACCAACAACGGTACTTATGTCGAAGGCCAGCGAGTCCAATCACCCCTATCCACTGCTGGTTGTCATTGTTAACTACCGAACCTCTAGTTTGACAATAGACTGCTTGCGCTCTCTAGTTAGCGAAGTTCAATCGCTGCCCGGTATGCGAGTTGTAGTTGGCGACAATGCTTCAGGCGATCGCTCCGTCGAAGAAATTAGTAGTGCGATCGCCTCAGAAGGCTGGAATGAATGGGCATCCTTCGTTCCCCTAAACCGCAACGGCGGATTTGCCTTCGGCAACAACGCCCTGATCCGTCCCGCCCTCCAATCCACCAATCCTCCCCCTTACTTCCTGCTGCTCAACCCAGACACCATAGTTCGCCCCGGTGCCTTAAAAGCCCTCGTCGATTTCATGGACTCCCACCCCGAAGCCGGCATCGCCGGCAGCCGCTTGGAAGACCCCGACGGCACGCCCCAAGAGTCAGCTTTTCGGTTTCACAACCTCTTTACCGAACTCGATTTTGGTTGGCGGACAGGCTTTATATCCAAGTTATTAGCCAACTGGGCCGCAGCGCCTCCCATTTCTCAAAAAACCTGTCAAACTGATTGGGTAGCTGGAGCCAGCATGATCGTCCGTCGCGAAGTATTTGAAAAGATTGGCCTGATGGATGAAGCTTATTTCATGTACTGCGAAGAAATGGACTTTTGTCTGCAAGCGAACAAAGCTGGCTGGAGTTGCTGGTACGTACCCGAAAGTCGTGTTGTCCACTTAGTCGGCCAAAGCTCAGGCGTCACTGACACCAAAAAGCCCGCCAAGCGGCTGCCCACCTATTGGTTTGATTCCCGACGTAGGTACTTTATCAAAAACTACGGCTTGGTTTACACAGCATTAACTGATATATCCTGGGCTTCCGGTTTTGCAGCGTGGAGGGTTCGCCGCGTACTTCAAGGCAAACCCGATGGCGATCCACCACAATTGTTGAGGGATTTTGTATTAAATAGTGTATTTTTTAAGGGGGGTAAGATTGAAAAATCCAAAAACTTTTAAAGGGAGTTGGTAAATCGGTAAAAGCCAACTAAACCAGGTTAACCTAGGCAAGCAAAATATTTTATGGTGCAGCCGAGAAATTAGTATTCTCGATCGATAAAACCGGATTGCTCCTTCCTCAAAAACCTGACAGACCCATTAATATCGTCGGCATCTAGCAATAGAGTAAACAAGAAATAGCGTGAATTAGAGCTTATGGTAACTGAGCAAAACTTAATCACCAGTGAAAATCAAGTAGAAAGCCCCGGCTTGGGACTGTGGCAGCAAATTAAAGAAGACTGGATTGCTCATGGTCGAGATTGGACAAAACCGGGATTTCGCGCCGTAGCAGTGCAGCGTTTTGGCGTCTGGAGAATGCAGGTAGAACCGAAATTACTGCGAGCTCCTTTGAGCATTATTTATCGAGCACTCTACCGAAAAGTCCGCAATAGTTACGGGATAGACTTGCCTTACACTGTGAAGCTCGGTCGTCGCGTGGTGATTGAACATCAAAACGCTATTATTATTCACGGATATTGTACGATCGGCGACGACTGCATTATCCGCCAAGGTGTAACCTTGGGAAACCGCTATTTGGACAAACCGCTAGAATCCCCTCAATTGGGCGATCGGGTTAACGTCGGCGCTGGTGCAAAAATCCTCGGCAAGGTTAACCTAGGAGACGACGTAAATATCGGTGCCAATGCTGTAGTTTTATCAGATATTCCAGCCGGTCAAACTGCCGTTGGTATCCCTGCCAAAATTATCAAATCCCGGCCTGCTGAAAACAATGCTTAAATCATTTTCTTCCTTATGGCTTCTGCTATAACTCTGCGGAGATTAAATAAATCTCCCTAGTCAAGTTAGAAATTACTCTTAAGGTAAACTGCACAAATAGGCACAATTGTCTACATTATCAAAAATTTGGACAAACAATGGTTGAGTCAATCGCTAAGTCAATCATTTCTGCTACAGAACCAGACTGGAGCCGCGAAAAACTTAGCAAGTGGTGGGAACCCAGTCGCCAACTGCTCAAATCTATCCGCAACTATCAAAAGTGGCAGCAGCAGGGTGGAATTGGAGGATATATTTTATGCCGTTGGAACGTGATCCAGCATCGATTTTGGAGCGTGGTCACTGCAACAGACATCCCTTTGAACTGCCAAATACAAGGAGGACTGCTGCTGACTCATCCTAATGGCGTTGTCATTCATCCCAGTGCTTCCATTGGCCCTAACTGTCTGATTCTTCAGCAGGTGACAATTGTTGCTGATGTCAAAATCGGCGGTCATGTCGATATTGGTGCAGGAGCTAAAATTATTCGCTCCGTAACGATCGGCGATCATGCTTTGATTGGTGCCAATGCTGTGGTGATTTGTGACGTGCCACCCGGTGCAACCGCAGTGGGAATACCGGCAAAAATAATCGAAAAAAAACCCAGGAAGTCTGACAAATAATTTCTAAAAGTCGCAGAAAAATCATGAAATTAGCTGGACTTTTATTAAAATATAAAAGGAACTGCTCATTAGTCGCATTCAAAAGGTAAAACTTGAAACAAATTGGATTAGTGGCGATCGGACGAAATGAAGGGCAGCGCCTCCGCCAGTGCCTAGTCTCAGCCACAGACAAAGTTGCGCGCGTCGTCTACGTCGATTCCGGCTCAACAGACGGTAGCCTAGAGTTAGCCCGATCGCTCGGAGCCGATACAGTAGAACTAGACTTATCTATACCGTTTACCGCAGCCCGCGCCAGAAATGAAGGCTTTGCCCGCTTGCTGGAAATAGCACCAGAAATCGAATTTGTCCAATTTGTGGACGGTGACTGCGAAGTAGTTGATGGATGGATCGATCGAGCCTACAGCGAACTCGCAGCCAAACCCGACTTAGCAGCAGTATGCGGGCGGAGGCGCGAACGATACCCCAAAGCAAGCATCTACAACCAATTGTGCGACATCGAGTGGGATACCCCCATTGGCGAAACCAAAGCCTGCGGTGGCGACTCCATGATGCGCGCCACAGCATTTCAGCAAGTGGAAGGTTTCAATCTCGCACTCATAGCCGGCGAAGAACCCGAACTGTGCTTGCGGCTGCGCCAAAAAGATTGGAAAATCCTTCGCTTAGACGCAGAAATGACCCTGCACGACGCGCAAATGACCAGTTTTGTTCAGTGGTGGAAGCGCGCCCAAAGAGCTGGTTACGCCTACGCCGAGGGCTCCTGGATGCACGGAAGCGAACCAGAGCGCCATTGGGTCAAAGAAACCCGCAGCACCTGGTTTTGGGGCTTAGTCTTGCCAGCCCTAGCCTTGGCAATGATATGGCCGACAAAAGGCTGGAGCTTGTTACTATTGAGTGGCTACCCCTTAGCAACCTATCGCACCTATAACTATTATCTAAAGCATCGGGCTCTCACAACTAAAGACTCAGCCATCTACGCTTTGTCTTGCGTATTAGCCAAATTTCCCCAGCTACAAGGTCAAATCCAGTTTCACCAGCGCCGATTGCTGGGGCAGCAGAGCAAGCTGATCGAATACAAAACAACCAACTCTATTCATTCAGCCAGCTAGAATTAGAGCTAACGTCCCAGAAAGTCCACCCGTGAGTAGCAAACAAATGAGCGATCAACAATTAAAAGTTTTACTAATTGTAGAGCAGTGCAATCCTGACTGGGCATCAGTACCTTTGGTGGGGTACAATTTTTTCCAAAAAATCAATAATTTAGCTGATGTAACCCTCGTCACCCATATTAGAAATAAACCAGCTCTCGAAAAACACCCAGAATACGAAAAAGTTGTCTACCTTGAAGAAGGAAAGTTAACCAAACAATATTATAAAATAGTCGAAAAACTCACCGCAAACGGGCGAGTCAATTGGCCTCTTTATAATACCTTGAGCTACCCAATTTATGAAGAATTTAATCAGCAAGTATATGAAAAATTCAAAGGAAAAATCCTCAACGGAGATTATGACATAGTTCATGCAATTACCCCGATGATGCCGCGGTATCCGTTTAAGGTAGTCAGTGTTTGCCAGCAGACTCCTTTTATTCTAGGCCCTGTGAATGGGGGCATTCCCTTTCCACCAGGTTTTCAAGAAACGGCAAAACAAGAATTTGCTCAATTCAACTTTTTGAGAGCAGTTGGTCGAGCATTAATTCCAGGTTATGTAGAAACTTACAAAAAAGCCGACAAAATTTTAGCAGGTTCAACATATACTTTAAATATGCTAAAAGATTTGTTTGCAATACCGGACCAAAAAATTGATTTGTTTTACGAAAATGGCATTTCGGACGATTTTTTAAACCAGACCAGTATCCCAATTAAAGATGTTAGCCATATCAATCTGCTTTTTGTGGGTCGATTAGTGCCTTACAAATGTGCCGATATTGTCATGGAGTCTATTGGGAAATTAGAGCAGGGAATTAAAAGTAAAATCCGCTTAACTATAGTAGGAGACGGGCCAGAAAAAAATAAGTTGGAAAACCGAGTAAAGGAGCTTAATCTAGGGGAAATAGTTAGCTTTGCCGGATGGGTGAATCAACACGAAACTCTGGATTATTACAGGAAAGCAGATATTTTTTGCTTCCCTTCAATCCGAGAGTTCGGGGGCGCAGTGGTAATGGAAGCTATGGCTTGCGGACTCCCCTGCATAGTTGCCAATAACGGCGGTATTGGTGAATACGTGAATGAAGAAACTGGTTTTAAGATCGAGCCGATTTCTAGAGAGTATCTAACACAGGAGTTGACAAGTAAAATTAAGCTGTTAGTCGAAGATGATCGGCTGCGGGAAAGTATGTCAGCTAAGGCGATCGAAAAAGCCAGAGAATTTGCCTGGGAGAACAAGGGCATAAAAATCGTCGAGATTTACGAAAAAATGCTCGGTGAGAAAGGTGTTCGTGCATCGGCATAGTAGATAAATATCCTTGAACTAAAAATTAGAAAGTAGGTAAGAAATGAAGGCAAAAATCGGATACTTTATTCCCCAATTTCCCGGACAAACACACATCTTTTTGTGGCGGGAGCGACAATTTCTTGCAGAACTTGGAATTGAAACAGATTTAGTATCAACTCAACCGCCACCCAGAGCGATCGCTTCTCACGTATGGGCAGAAGAAGCTCAAAAAAATACTGTTTATCTATTTCCCTTTGCTGCGAAAGATTTTATTAACTCATTCCTAGAGGTTCTCAAAGCAGGTCCCGCTGCATGGTGGCAGTGCCTAGCAGTTATTGCCAAAGCGAGAGATACATCGTTATTTGGAAAAGTTAAACTCTTAGCACTGGTTTTGGTTGCTGGGAAACTAGCCGGGTTAACAAAAACAAAAGGTTGGTCTCACATCCACGTTCATTCCTGTGCCAATTCCGCCAATATAGCCTTATTTAACTCAATTATTACAGGCTGTACTTACAGTATAACTCTTCACGGGCCTACTCTAGAAGTGTACGGGTCAAATCAGGAACAAAAGTGGAAAAATGCTGCTTTTGCGATCGTCATATCTCAACTGCTTCTCAATGATGTCAAAAATAAATTAGCGAACTTTCTTCCCAAACAATTAGCTGTTGCTCCCATGGGAGTTAATATTGCAGAAATTAAACGCAGCAGCCCTTACAAGCCTTGGCAAGAAGGAAGTCCGTGCAATATTTTTGCTTGCGGCCGCCTCAACCCGGTGAAAGGTCATAAATACTTGATTGAGACTGTAGAATTGCTGCGAAATCGGGGATTTGACGTGAGGCTGCAAATTGCAGGCGAGGATGAACAAGGGGGCAGCGGATATCACCAAGAGCTACAAAAAATCATTGAAGATAAATCGATGTCCGAATGCGTGGAGCTACTTGGGGCTGTTTCGGAACAGCGAATTCGCCAAGGTCTAGAAGCAGCTCACATTTTCGCTTTGGCAAGTTTGAATGAAGGAGTTCCGGTTGCTGTGATGGAAGCAATGGCGATGGAAGTGCCGTCTGTTGTTACTAATGTAGGCGGAACTTCTGAGCTAGTAGATGACGGCGTGGATGCTCTATTAGTCCAATCAGAAAAACCCCAAGAAATGGTCGATGCGATCGTCAATATACTGCAAAATCCCGAACTTGCTTTGAGCCTCAGTCAGGAATCCCGGAAAAAAATCATGGCTAAATTTAGCCACGGCCGCAGTGCAGAAACTTTAGCTCAGTGTTTGGAAAAACTTGGAAAAACTAACCCGTCTTAGTTATGCCAAAGAACAAATTTAATCTCAGATTACATAAATCCAGTTGAGTCCAAACAAGTTATGCGAATTTTAATTGTTGCTCAGAACGCTTCAACTAAATTCGGTGGCGAGTCATTGCTGCCGGTCAACTATTTCCGGATACTTCGATCGCGCCAAATAGAGACATGGTTAGTGGCGCACGCCCGCACCCAGACAGAACTCACAGGGCTGTTTCCAGAAGACTGCGATCGAATGCACTTTGTACCGGACACTTGGCTGCACCGACTGCTTCACAATTGCGGGCGATTTATCCCTGAAAGAGTGAATGAGTTTACTTTTGGGCTGCTATCTCACCTGTACACCCAAGTGCTACAGCGTCGTATTGTCCGGTGGCTGGTGAGCAAACACCAGATTGATATTGTACACGAACCGACACCAGTCTCGGCAACAGTTCCTTCATTGATGTTCGGATTGGGAGTTCCGGTAGTTATCGGGCCGATGAACACGTCGGTTAAATTTCCTCTGGCTTTTCGATCGCGCCAAAGTCCTATCATTGATATTTTAATCGAGATCGGTTACCAGTGCGTCGATTTCTTCAATCGTCTTTTTCCCGGTAAAATCAAAGCGGAGACGCTGTTAGTGGCAAACGCTCGGACGAAGCACGCACTGGCATCTGGAGTGCAGGGTAAAGTTATTGAACTTGTGGAAAACGGCGTGGATTTCTCGGTGTGGCGATCGGACTCTAGCTTATCAAGAGCAGCGACCGGGCAGGTTCATTTTATATTTTTAGGCAGGCTGATCGGCTGGAAAGCTGTAGATTTACTGCTGGAAGCCTTCGCACCCGTCGTCGCTCAAACGGATGCAGTCTTGGAAATCATCGGTGATGGGCACATCCGAGGGGAACTCGAAGCTCAAACAGTTCGTTTAGGCATCGACAGCAACGTTGTATTTAGTCGCTGGCTGTCTCAGGAAGACTGCGCTCTCAAAATGCAACAAGCTGATGCAATGGTTTTTCCCAGTTTGCGGGAATGCGGGGGGGCAGTGGTGATGGAGGCAATGGCAGTGGGCTTGCCTGTCATAGCAACGAACTGGGGTGGCCCGGCAGATTATCTGAATTCCACTTGCGGTATTTTAGTAGAACCGACTTCTAAAGAAGGATTTGTCCAGGGACTGACAGATGCGATGCTCAAGCTGGCTCATTCACCAGAATTGCGGCAGAGTATGGGTTCTGCGGGACGGGAACGAGTTCGGCAGCATTTTGATTGGGAACGCAAAGTCGATCGAATACTTGAAATTTATCAACAAACGATCGACGATTGCCCCAAGCATTAGGTAGCCGACCATTAAAGCATAAAGCAGCAGCTTTCAGGTTGAAAGCTGCTGCTTGGGGGTGCTAAAAAAGTATGTGGCGGCCTAAAGACCCCCCTCTACATCCTAGCGATCTAAAAACGGGTTAACCCGTTTGTTTGGTTAACCCGCGAGCTTGGAAATTTGCAGATCAATTAGTTTTGCACTACCAGCTTAACGTTGGCATTTTGCAAACCGCGCTGCTTGACTGCTGCCAAGGTCTTGTTAACTGCGTACTTCTGGTTGATGGAGTTGATTAACTCAGTTTGATTGTGCTTTTTGGCGACGCCCCAGAGGTCGGCAATCAGGTCAAAAGAACCATCGCTATTGCGAGACCAACCCAGGTCATATTCGCCTTCGAGAATCGCCACGATGTCGGAGCGAACGCGCTGACCGTTATAGCCACGAACATCAGCTTCTGACTTGACTGAAATGCCCAAGTCGCGCAGGGAAGCTTTCAGGATTTCGGCATCGGTGATTTTGGTACGCAGTGTGCTAAAGTGAGACATTGGATTTCCTCCTAATACAACTGAGAGAGAAACAACAACGGTCTGGATTTAACGGTGCCGCTGGGCGGCTCTTGAATCGAACTGCTAGCTGTTGCTAGCCTTTGCTCCTGTTTGGACCAGGAGAAAGCTTTTAGAATTCCATTCGCTGGTATTCAGCGACGGAAGACGCAGCGGGCCGTGCACGCTGTCTAGCCCAATCTCGAAGGGCGGTGACCTGTTCGGTCATTGTTTTAGACAGTGGCATTGTAGATTTAATGGCCGCGATGATGTCTAGCTGCGTAAACTCTCGATCTTGAGCGAAGGCTTCGTACATGGCGGCTACTAGCGCTTGCTCAATCTCTGCACCTGAAAAGCCCTCGGAAACATTAGAAAGTTGCTCTAAATCGAAGCGAGTAATTTCCCGACGGCGCTTTGACAGGTGAATCTTAAATATATCTTGGCGTTCTTCTTTGGTAGGCAGATCAACAAAGAAGAGTTCGTCAAATCGACCTTTCCTCAAGAATTCTCCCGGCAACCGCTCGATTCGGTTGGCTGTTGCCATTACGAAGACTGGGGAAGTCTTTTCTTGCATCCAAGTGAGGAATGAACCGAAAATCCGGCTGGAGGTGCCTCCGTCTGAGTCGGCCGAACCAGTGCCTCCTGCAAAGGCTTTGTCTAGTTCGTCGATGAAGAGGAGGGCTGGAGAGATGGATTCTGCTGTTTTGAGGGCATTGCGGAGGTTGGCTTCCGAGCGACCCACCATCGAGCCGTCGTAGACTCTACCCATATCTAGCCTCAGCAGGGGCAGTCCCCAGAGGCGGGAGGTGGTCTTGGCAATCAGCGATTTTCCGCATCCCGGTACGCCGAGAATTAACATCCCTTTTGGTTGGGGCAGGCCGTATTCTCTCGCCCTTTCTGTAAAGGCGTTGGAACGCTGTCTCAGCCACCGCTTCAGCTCTTCTAAACCGCCGACTGCATCCAGGGTTTCGTCTTCTTCAATAAACTCTAGAATGCCGTTGCGCCGAATTAATTGCTTTTTCTCCGAAAGAACTATGTCTACTTCTTCTTCTGTGAGGCGCCCAGTCGAAACTTGGGCTTTGCGATAAACTTTTTCAGCTTCGTCCTTAGTCAATCCCAAGGCTGCTTTTAAAAGTTTTTCTCGCGCTTCTGTGGTAATGCGTCGCGATTGCGTTTGCTCCAACTGACCAGACAATACTTGGTTTAGTTCCTTCATGTCTGGCAACGCGAAGTCTAATACCACTACTTCCTTTTCTAGCTCGATCGGAATTTGCTGCAAAGGAGACATCAGTATAATTGTCTTTTGCGTTCCTTTGAAGTTGGCGATCGCATCGCGCAACCACCTCGTTACCGGAGGAGAATCTATAAAAGGATGCAAATCTTTGAAAATGTAGATGCTAGCGTTACTGTTGGGTTCTCGCTGCCTGATCACCCATTCAATGGCTGCCTCTGGCGAGACGGTGTTGTGTTGGGTGGTGGTGCGGGGTTGACCATACTCCACAATGCCGTGAGTTACAGTCCAGATAAATACTCGTCGCTGTGGTTTGGCTTGAGCTATTGTCGAAATTGCTTGCTCACACCGCTCTTCCTCGGATGTCACGAGGTAGATCAGAGGATATTGAGCTTGGATTAGAATACTGATCTCTTCTTGCATAGTCCTCGACCCACTAGAGACGGTGCTATCTTTGCTGAATCTCAATGCTGCCCTTAGCCCTCTTACTGAAAATTTCAGTTTTAGCTTTTTGGCGAAGCAAGGCATTCTTAGCAGGGAACCAATTCTTCCTCTCCCGGTTTGGCCGTGCTGGCACTGACGCCCGACACCTGCTTTACTGGAAGATCCTGTTCAGCCAATACGCTCGGCTGACTTGTTACGGATGCCAGTTCTCCATCTCGCATTACTACTGAACCCGTGCATTCTGGACAGTTGTACACCCGATGGGTTTGTCCGTAGGAGGCTTCTACTTCGTCAACCAGTTCGGGATTTCCTAGGTAGAAGACAATTGCCCTTTCTGCAATTGATGACATCGGTTCAGTTTCGACTGCGGCTCGGATTTTGAGCTGGCGATGCAGTTCTGGTGGAAGATACAATGTAACTTTTTGCTTTTCTTGCATATGACAGTGAATTGACTTACCCGGGTATGTATATCAGATTAGCCGCTTAATTCTTTGCTGTCAAGCCTCTATGCAGCTTTAGCGTCATCTTGTAATATTTCGTTACACTTGAGGTAAATCTGGGGCAGTTAACAACGAAAAAGTTAGGGCTGTAACTGATGAGTCCGAGGTGCAGCGGCAGGTATGGGTAGCGTCAAGGACGATCGACCAACTATAAATATGAACAATAGATATATAGGAGTGGGGCCAACAAATTCTTTGAGTCGCCATCTGGGGTAAGGTGCGCCATCAGCACCCAGCCCGCTCATGAGTGCGCCGTAAGCGCCGGGGGACTCAGTACACAACGAAGTTACTAACTTTGGGCGTTTTGATTTTGAAACCAAACTCCTCCAAGCAGTTTTTATTGCTTTAAGTTTGAAAAATCCGAACGTGAAATAGCAGTTTTCGGCTTTTGATCGGGCTCAGATTTAACACCCCTGGACAGCGCTAGCGCTCAGCACCCTATGGTTAGACTTTTTGGATGACATTGTGTAAGGTGTTAGCCACTTAATTTTTTGGCCCAAATGCTCGCTACAAGGACTCTAGGCTGCAAAATCTTCAATTTAGAGGGGTGTCAGCTTATCTTTAATAGGGCAGTGCTGGGTAATATATACTTGGATGCGGACCTGCTAACCTGAAATTTTTAATTTTAGATATCAAAGAACTGACTGATGGATTTAGACCAACAGATTCAAGCATTAATCGAAAAAGCTCCGCCCGACGGTTCGACGCCACAAATCTTAAAGGCGATCGCCCCGGCCCTGGTGTTAATTGCCCAACAGCTACAGCACCTCGAATACTCGATCCTGCAAGCGGTAGACCAAAGTTGGGCGATCGTGGTTTTGAGCAATCTCAAGCAACCGGGACGGGAGAAGAAGGTGATTTATGCTTGGACAAGTATTAAAGATGCGTCGCAGGCTGCGGCTGCTGGGGGCGATCGCCTCAGACCGGTGCTTTTGCCTGTTACTCACCTTTTATTTCAGATGATAGCTCTGGAAGGTCTTGACAGCATTGTTTTTTTTGAAAGTCCCGGAAATCAGGAAGTCGGGACGGAAATCCCTCGCGAGCAAGTACAGAGTTTAATTAACGTTTACTTGCAACAGTATCGATCGGCTCCACCGCCAGATATTGCCTAAACAATTCAATTTTCTATTAATTGGTAACAGGGCATTAGGCATTGGGCATTCCCCATTACCAATTCCCCATTACCAATAAAATGTAACTTTTTAACCTCTAATAAAGTCTACTCAAAACGTATTCAGCCAAATCAATCAAAGCTTGACGGGACTCGGAATGGGGCAGCGCAGCTAAGTATTCGACGGCTTTCTGTGCGTGGTTTGTGGCTAGTTCTCGGGATCTCTCTATGCCTCTAGAATCTTCTACCAGTGCCAGGGCCTGCTCTAGATCTCCTTCTTGGGCAAATTCGCGTTCTATGAGAACTTCCAAGTAAGGTTTTTCTTCTAGGGCAAATAGTGCGGGTGCTGTCAGATTACCGCTTCTGAGATCCGAGCCTGCCGGTTTCCCCAAAGTTTCCGTTGAAGCGGTGAAATCTAATATATCATCTACTATTTGGAATGCCAAACCAATGTTCCGACCGTAGTTGTACAAATCGTCTGCTATTTCCGCTGAAACCTCGCTCAAACAGCCCGCTGCTTTGGAACTGTTGGCAATTAAAGACGCTGTTTTGTAATAACTTTTTTCGAGGTACGCTTCGATCGACAAGCTGGTGTCAAATCCATTGAGTCCCTGTTGAATTTCCCCCTCAGCTAAATCCATAATCACTTCTGAAAGCAGTTTGACTACTGGCAGGTTGTCGAGATTTGCCAAATGCCAGGAAGATTGAGCAAACAGAAAGTCTCCCGCCAATACTGCCACTCGGTTGTTAAACCGACTGTGAACCGTCGGCACTCCCCGCCGCAGATCCGACTCGTCCACCACGTCGTCGTGGACTAGACTAGCTGTGTGGATCATTTCCGTAATTTCAGCGAGGCGGCGGTGTTTTTCCGTGATTTCCCGATCGGGCATAGTCGCCTTGGCCATCAACAGAACGATCGCGGGTCTCACTCGTTTTCCCTTTGTGCCGAATAAGTATTCTGCAGCCGCGTACAAGATGGGATGACGGGCACCCACTAACTGTTTTAAGTTTTCTGTCAACAGTCGCAGGTCTTCTTCAACCGAGGAAAATAGGAGAGTGCTAGAGATCATGGATACGCCGACTCAAGCGGTAAAGTAACAAAATTTTACATATCATATCTTTATTTTAAGGTAATTCTCTGCAATAGAAAAGAAAAATCTAGGCGATCGGCAGTTATTTGTCATCTGCCGCCCGATGGGAGTCACCCGACTGCCATCGGCGAGTTGCCGACTCTCAGAGGGGTTGCCCCTATTGTATCGAATTGTTAAGGACACTGCCAAAAAATCTCTAAATCCCAAAAACCCTGTGTTATTATGGGTATTAAGGATTTAAACAATTCTATACATTAAGTACAGCCAGACTGGCAGGTAGCTTTTAGGTGCCTGTAAAAGTTTCGTAGAGCCAGCCTTGTTAGTCGATCGCAGCCAAAATTTCTGGGACAGATTTTTAGTTCCTCGCGGCTAAAAGTTATCAGAAGTTAAGAGTAGCGCATCTTATGTGCACGGTAGCTCAAAGCAGCTAAAGTGGATGGTTTTAGGCTGTTTAAGCATCTGTAAAGCAGTAAATCATTATTGATGACCGGGAACGCCTAAATGTTCCCGCAGGCTTGATATGGAAAAACAGCCTTCAGAACCAAGGCATGGTCTTGCGTGCTGACTTAATGTAGTAGGTCTTGAACTTGTCCTGCTCCTCCTCGTCCTTGACTTTTGGTTCTAATTATGATTTATCGCGATATTCCTCTAATTATTCCCATTCTGGCCGCCGGCTATGTAATGACTATTTATGTAGTGCTGATGTTGGCCGAACGCAGCGCTAAAATAACTCGATTGGGCGAGTAGTGCACTGCTGGGCAGCCGAAGTCGGCAGCAGCGTCCTCGCTTCACCCTTGAGAATTCGGAATACTCAATAATAACCCTGCCTTGAATGCTTGCGCGCAAAGGCAGGGTTATTATTTATAATTGCGGGCACCGTGATTTTTTTGGCTGCTAGTTACTGCAACACATAGCTAAAGTTATCGATGTTCAATGCCAACAGCCTCTGAGGCAGGATATGCTACTTAGTAGCAGCTTGTATCGCTCACAGCAAGTTTCATCTCAGGGAAAGTCGCCCAATGTTCCTAGAAAGCTATTAAAGTGTTCTCCAAAACGCTGAGTTTGAAGTTGTCGGTTATTGTGCCAAAACTCGCAATATTCCTATTTTTCAGGACAATAACTTACAAAAATAAAACGCGAAATTTCTGAATCGAGCATCCTGCTTGCTCAACATAAGGAATCCATAAATTTGCACTGCAATCACATATTTCATCAAAGGGTGCTTAACTTGCTGAGTCAGTCAGATAGTCTCTGCCATTTATTCACAGCTTGCCAAGAAGAGCATCTGGTACACAGAGAGCCACAAAAGTAATTTTTAGTTTCAAAAATATTCTCGATCTAACTGTATGGTAGAAAAGTAATTGCCATTATTAATGACCCATTGAAACTCGATTAAATTTTGATTAAAAAACTACAACACCGAGTAGAAATTGTCAGAGAATCTCAAGCTACACTGCCTAAATTGTTGTGTAATCCAGACGAACTCAAACAAGTTTCCCTAAATAGGATGCACAATGGTTTACAAGCGATAGAGAATTGCGGAGTTTTAAAAGTAAAGGTCAGAGCAGAAAATCCTAGCCTGCTCGTCAGTGGCAACTGAATTACCTGGGAATTTTACCACGAATATGTAATCCGTTCTTTACCACAAAACCCGCCGACGAAGGCAGCGGGTGGGGACGGGAGATTATTAAAAAAAGTGTGGAAAAACATTCGGGTAACATAGAAGTAACATCAGTTATCGGTCAAAGGACGTGTATGGTGTCAATTCCGATCGCCGCTTAGCGCGATCGCACTAAAAATTATACCAATGCGCGACTAAAAATGCACCTCTAGACCGATGTCAAACCAGGATTGCGGTTAGCCTACCGCGACTTTAAAATCGGAAATCTAAAATGGTATGAAGTGCCGGTTCGGCCTGCATCTATCCCCCTTGATTTGCCCATGTCAACAACAGTTTCTGATACCCAAAGCTTGCTAGAACAGGCGATCGACCCCAAACCGCTGGTGCTGCCTCCAGACACACCCTTGAAAGTCGCCATTGCTGCCATGACTGAGGCGAGTGCCAGTTGTATTTTAATCGCGTTTGAGCAGCAATTGCTCGGAATTTTTACAGAACGCGATGTTGTGAAAATAACTGCTAGCGGTATTTCGCTAGCAGGGGTAGCAATTTCTGAGGTGATGACTGAAAACCCGCTCGCCATTTCCGTCGATAAAGCCGGGAATATCTTCAAGGTATTGAGCATATTGCGATCGAAAAGAATCCGTCATTTACCCCTCCTAGACGAAGGTGGGAACTTACTAGGCGCTATCACCTGCGAAAGCATCCGTAAAATCCTCAAACCGGCAGACTTGCTGAAAATGTGGCGTGCCGAAGAAATTATGACTAGACAATTAATAGTTACCTCAAGCAGCGCCTCAGTTTTAGAAGTCGCAAAACAGATGAGAACCCAGCGAAAAAGCTGCATAGTCATTTGCACTGACAGCGACAACAAAAATCAGAAACCTGTGGGCATAATTACAGAACGCGACATTGTTAAATTCCAAGCTTCTGGACTAGATTTCGCAGGTACTCCCGTCACCGCCGCGATGAGTTTTCCGCTGATACCGTTGCAGGTAAAAGCCACCTTGTGGCAGGCTCACCAGTTAATGCAGCAGCACCGCATCCGGCGCTTGGTGGTGGTGGACGAGGAAGGATATTTAGCTGGAATTGTGACTGAAATTAGCCTGCTGCAGGCCTTAGATCCGGTAGAAATGCACGCAAATGTCGAGCTTTTGCAGGAAACAGTTGCCGACAAAATTCAGGAGTTGAACAAAATGAACGAAGAATTGCAAAAAGAAGCGTTGCGAAGAACAGAAATAGAAGAAAAATTGCGAATATTAAATGATAATTTGGAAGAACAAATCAAACAGCGAACTTTAGAATTAATTAATGCCAACAGTCAGTTAAAAAAGGAAATACAAGACCGCACTACCGCTGAAGCTGAAGTTCGCCGCCTGAACACCGAACTCGAACAGCGAGTTCTAGACCGCACGGTTCAACTAGCAGCCAGTAACGAAGAATTGCAGCAACAAATTAGTGGTAGAAAATTGCTAGAAGAAAAATTGCACTTTTCTGAAAGGAAAGTGCGCGCCGTTTTTGAAGCGATGACCGACATCGTTCTCGTGCTAGACATTCAGCGGAACATAGAAGTTTTGCCAACGAATGTGGCAGCGGCTTCTGAGCCAGATTGTGATATAGTCAGCTTGACCATAGAACATTTTTTTGACGACGACAACCCGGATGATTGGTGGGTGTTAGTTCAGCAAGTGTTAGAAACACAACAAACTCTCAATTTTGACTACAGCTTAACAGTTTGTGACCGCGAAATTTGGTTTTCCGCCTGCATTTCTCTGTTCTCAAAAGATGCAGTCATTTGGGTGGCCCGCAACATCAACGCCCGCAAAATAGCCGAGTCAGCGCTGTGCAAAAAAAATGCAGAGTTATCTCATACCTTAGAAGAACTGAAGCGGACTCAAAAAGAACTCATTCAATCAGAAAAAATGGCAGCCCTCGGACAGTTAATTGCCGGAGTTGCTCATGAAATAAATTCTCCTTTAGGGGCGATTCGCTCTTCTGTGCAGAACATCGCCGACTTCTGGACGGAACAATTGCAGCAGTTGCCGATATTTTTTCAACAACTATCCCCGGAACGGCGGCAGGATTTCTTGGCTTTGCTACACAAGTCCAGCCAAGAGACAGATACATTATCTAGTAAAGAAAAACGTCAGTTAAAAAAACTTTTGCAGGGGCAATTAGAATCAGAAAAGATTGACGACGCTGCCAGTCTTGCCTGTACTTTATTAGATATCGGCATCGGCAATAATGTAGAACCTTTTTTACCTTTGTTGAAAGACAGCCAAAGTCGAAATATTGTACAAACCGCCTACCAATTTGCTACGGTACAAAAAAGCACTAAAAATATTGCTACCGCCACGGATAGGGCCGCCAAAATCGTTTTTGCTTTGAAAAGCTACTCTCGTTACGACCAGTCGGGTACCAAAGTAATCGCTAATATCACCGACGGTATTGATACTGTTTTAACGCTTTACCACTACCAAATCAAACACGGTGTGGAAGTAGTCAGAAACTATGGTACTAATTTGCCCTCTGTGCTATGCTATCCTGATGAACTCAGTCAAGTTTGGACAAATTTAGTTCACAATGCTTTACAAGCGATGGGCAATAAAGGCGTGTTAAAAATTGATGTCAAACACCAAGCGAACGCAATATCAGTCAGTATTACCGACAGTGGTCCCGGCATTCCTCCAGAGATTATGCCGAGAATTTTTGAGCCGTTTTTCACAACTAAACCTCCAGGGGAAGGTAGCGGTTTGGGATTAGATATAGTTCAAAAAATTCTAGAAAAACACCAAGGTGAACTGCAAGTAGAAAGCGTGCCTGGTCAAACAAAATTTACTATATTCTTGCCCGTCGGAATCCCTTGATAGCAATAAAAAAAAGAGGGAAATACCCCAATCGTTAAAATTTAATAGAAGTAAAGTTTTATGTCTAAACCAGTAATTTTGTGTGTTGACGATGAAGTTGTAGTCTTAAATAGTTTAAAAATTCAACTTAAAAAAGAATTTGGGGATGCTTACCTCTATGAAGTAGCAGAAAATGCAGATGAAGCTCTGGAAATTATGGAGGAAATTCAAAAAGAAGATGAAAGTGATATTTTAGTCATAGTATCTGACTGGTTAATGCCAGGGATTAAAGGAGATGATTTTTTGATTATGGTTCACCAAAAATATCCTAAAATTGTGAAAGTTATGCTGACCGGGCAAGCAGACGAAGTAGCAATAGCACGGGTGAAAGAGCAAGCAAACTTGCACCGTTGTTTGTACAAGCCGTGGGAACGCAAAGAATTAGTAGAAACTATAAAATCTGGTTGGACAAAAATATGAACAATAAACCTGTGATTATTTGTGTGGATGACGAACCGATAATTCTTGAAAGTTTGAAAATTGAGTTAAAAAAAACCCTGGGGGAAGAACACTTATTAGAAACCGCTGAAGGCGGTGAAGATGCTTTAGAGTTAATCGAGGAATTACTGGCAGAGGGCTGCGAAATCGTAGCAGTGATTTCCGACTATCTGATGCCGAATATCAAAGGGGACGAATTACTGAAGCAGATTCACAGAATCTCGCCAAAAACTATCAAAATTATGCTGACAGGGCAAGCAGACTTAGAAGCAGTGGCGAATACTATTAAATATGCTAAATTGTACCGATACATATCGAAACCTTGGCAGTCAGAAGATTTGAAGTTGACGGTAAAAGAAGCGATTAATAGCTATTTTAGGGAGAAGCAATTAGCGCAACAAAATGCTCAACTCCAAAAGCTAAATCAAGAATTGGAAACTTTAGTCGAGGAGCGGACTGCACAACTGCGCTTGTCTGAGGAAAAGTTTGCTAAAGCTTTTCGTTCTTCTCCTAACCCGATTGCTATTACCAGACTTAATGACGGTCGTTATTTAGAAATTAATGAGGCTTTTTGCCAGACAATCGGTTATTCGGCGGCAGAAATTCTCGATCGCACGGCGCTTGATTTGAATCTTTGGCAAAATATACAAGCCCGCGCTGAGTTGTTTAAAATGTTAGACGAAAAAAAAATTGTTCTCAACTATGAATTTGATTTTCGCACTAAAACAGGGGGACTCAGAACCGGGCTGCTGTCAGCAGAAATCATTGACATTCATGGCGAAACCTGCGTGATTTCTGTGATTCAAGATATTAGCGATCGCAAATTAGCCGAAGAAAAACTCCGATCTGTAGCGGCTTCTTTAGCAGCAGCGCAAAGAATCGCCCGTGTGGGTAATTGGGAATGCGATTTATCGGCCAACACAACTACTTGGTCGGAAGAGTTATCTCGGATTTTTGGGATCGAGCCAACCCAACCTGCGCCAACACTAACTGAGTTTTCGCAATACGTGCATCCGGACGATCGACAAAAGTGGCAAACAACGATCGACGCTGCTATTGCTAATGGGCAATCCTACAGTTTGGAATATCGAATCCTGCGGCTGGAACCGACAATGGGTGCGGATAATTGCCAGTCACAAACAAGTGAAGCCGGCTTCATCCGCTACATCGAAGCCAGAGGAGAAGCAGTTGTCAATCAACAAGGTAAAGTGACAAAACTATTCACAACGTTGATGGACATTACCCCCCGCAAGCGGGCAGAAATAGCCCTAGCAGAGAGCGAAGAAAAATACCGTCATTTAGTTGAAACTTCCCAAGATATTATCTGGTCTTGCGATGCTGAAGGACACCTTACTTTTGTGAACCAAGCAGTTAAACAAATCTACGGTTACGAGCCTGAAGAAATGCTAGGCTGTTCTTTTAGCGATTTCTTAGCCCCAGGAGAAATAGACTGGAAATGGGAACTTCAGCAGCGCTTGCTGACCGGCAAAACTGTGTTTCAGTACGAAAACATAGTATTAGGAAAAGACGGCAGAAAGATTGATGTAAATACGAAGGCGATCGCGCGTATGGACGCTGAAGGAAATATTATCGGCACAACAGGCACTGCTAGCGACATTACTGAACGCAAACAAGCTGAAATAGTCCTGCAAAAAGCCAAAGAAGAAGCCGACAGAGCGAACAGGGCAAAAAGCGAATTTCTCTCGAATATGAGCCACGAATTGCGAACTCCCCTCAACGCAATTCTCGGTTTCAGCCAACTGCTGGCCCGCGACCCAGACCTCGGTGCCGACCAACAGCAATACTTAGGAATTATTATCCAGAGCGGGGAACATTTGCTCGTTCTAATCAACAATATTCTGCAAATGTCAAAAATTGAAGTTGGGCTGGTGACACTTAATAACAGCACCTTCAACTTGCACAAAATGCTAAAAAATACTGAAAATATGCTGAAGCTGCAAGCGGCAAAAAAAGGGTTGCAGTTAATTTTTGATTGCCCAGCAGATCTACCTCAATATATAGAAACTGACGAAAGCAAGTTGCGACAAGTATTGATAAATGTAGTCGGAAATGCTATTAAATTTACTGCGGAAGGTGGTGTTAATTTGAGACTCAAGCATGAACTGGTAAAAAATAAAATTTCCCCAGGAATTTCGCCAAGTGAGAATTGCTCTTTGCTATTTGAAGTGGAAGACACTGGTTCAGGAATTTCTGCGGAAGAAATGAACAATTTGTTTAAACCTTTCGCGCAAACAGAAAGCGGCAAAAAAGCTCAAGAAGGAACCGGTTTGGGCTTGCCAATCAGCAAACAGTTTGTGCAGTTAATGGGAGGGAAGATGACGGTAACAAGCACCCTCGGTCGCGGCAGCATTTTTAGATTTGATGTTAAAGTTTCGCTCCCTAATGCCGTGGAAATTCAGGTGGCTCAAACAGCTCGCCGAGTGGTGGGTCTGGAACCCGGACAGCCAGAATACCGGATTTTAGCTGTTGACGATCGCCTGGAAAGCCGCTTGCTGTTGGTCAGAATGCTGACATCCCTTGGCTTTGCGGTGCAGGAAGCTGAAAATGGCGTTCAAGCTGTGGAAATGTGGTCGAGTTGGGAACCTCATTTGATTTGGATGGATATGCGGATGCCGGTGATGGACGGTTACGAAGCTACTAAACAGATTAAAGCGCATTTGAAAGGTCAAGCAACGGTGATTATTGCTCTGACTGCAAGTGCTTTTGATGAGGAGCGATCGCTGATTTTGTCTGCTGGTTGCGATGATTTTGTAGCGAAGCCTTTTCGGGAGCAAGTGATTCTGGAAAAGATGGCTAAGTATCTAGGAGTCCGCTATGTTTATGATCGAGAAGCTTCGCTAAGTTCTGATGCTGCGGTGTCCGCCGAGGTTTCCACGGTAACTGAAACGGCTGATTTGGCTTTTACGCTCAATACTTCATTTTTGGAAGCTATGCCTGCTGAATGGGTTGATGAATTGTATTCTGCGGCAGATGCGGTTGATAACGAGGAGATTTTTCGGCTGTTGTTGTCGATTCCTCCTATTAATGCTAGTTTCCGCAGCGCGATCGCCGATTTGGCGAATAACTTCCGGTGCGATCGGATTATCGATTTGATTGACGAGTTTAGAAATTGTTGAAGGATGAAAGAAGAAGGTATAATAGGGGCAAATTCATGATTATTGATCGTGTAGGTCGATCGCCTATTTGTAAACTCGCCTGCGGGCGATAGACTAATTTACCTCTAGCCAAGCTCCACACCCTGCTAATCATCAGTCATTCCCAATTCTTTAATCTCACATATCAAATCTAAAATCTCAACTACGATAAGTTATGTAAATATCAAAGCAGTTGATTGAAGAGGGAGTGCTATAGTGACTATTTAACAAGTTTTTCTAATTTCAACACTTCTTAAATTAACAAAAAATAGCCAGCGATGACCAACAATCAAATAGAAGAAAATAAAGGCAACATATTAATTGTTGACGATACTCCAGAAAATTTGCAAGTTTTATCAGCAACGCTGTGCGATCGGGGCTACAAAGTCCGCGGCGTAATTAACGGCAAAATGGCAATCAGGGCCGCGCGCTCTGGTTGTCCCGATTTGATTTTGCTCGACATCAAAATGCCGGAAATGGACGGCTACGAAGTCTGCACCCAGCTCAAGGAAGATCCGAAGACATCCGAAATTCCAGTTATTTTTATCAGCGCTTTAGATGAAGTATTGGACAAACTAACCGCCTTTCAAGTGGGAGGGGTAGATTATGTCACAAAACCGTTTCATGTAGCAGAAGTTTTAGCACGAATCGAACACCAACTGACTATCCAGAGGCTGAAAAAACAATTGCTCGATCGCAATAAAGAACTGCAAGAAGAAATAATAGAACGCAAAAAAGCCGAAGAAGCAGCGGCTGCTGCATCGCTCGCAAAAAGTCAATTCGTTGCCAACATGAGCCACGAATTGCGGACTCCCCTGAACGCCATCCTTGGTTTTACCCAAGTCATGAGCCGCGACTCTTTGCTCAGCCACGAAAATCTCGAAAATCTCCGAATTATTAACCGCAGCGGTCAACATTTGCTGGAACTAATTAACGATGTTTTAGACTTGTCGAAAATAGAAGCAGGGATAATTGGCTTAGATCAACGCAGCTTTGACCTCTATCAACTCCTCGACACTCTCGAAGAAATGTTTCAAATCAAAGCTGAAACAAAAAAAATGCAACTGAGATTTTCCGTCGAGGCTAATGTTCCCCAATATATAAAAACTGACGAAAAAAAGCTGCGCGTTTGCTTAATTAACCTGCTGGCAAATGCCATGAAATTTACTGAGGACGGGGGCCGTATTTGGCTGCGCGTGAGCGTGGAAAGCAACCAGCAACAGCCGGCAGCATCTGAAAGCCATCCTAACTCTACCTCAGTGGAGCCATTGTTAATTTTGTTTGAAGTTGAAGACACTGGAATTGGCATAGCAGCAGCAGAAATTGATACTTTATTTGATGCTTTTGTGCAAACACAAGCGGGGAGAAAAGCGGCTGATGGTACGGGGTTGGGTTTGACAATTACTAAAAAATACGTGCAGATAATGGGTGGGGATATTGGGGTAAAAAGTGTTTTAGGTGAGGGAACAAGTTTTAAATTTAATATCCGAGTATTTGCCGCTATTTCGTCTGAAATAACCATGGCGACATTGCAGCGGGTGATCGCACTAGAAGCAGATCAACCAATTTATCGGATTTTAGCAGTTGACGACAATCAAGACAATCGGCTCCTGCTGGTTAAAATGTTGCAACCAATTGGTTTTGAAGTCCGAGAAGCGGAAAATGGCTACCAAGCGGTTGAAATTTGGGAAAGTTGGCAGCCTCATTTAATTTGGCTGGATACGCGAATGCCAGTAATGGACGGTTTTGAAACTGTCAGACAAATTAGAGCTAAAGAGAAACAAAGTCAGCGACGAACTGTAATTATTGCTCTGACTGCTAGCACTTTTGAGGAAAGAAAAGGCGAAATTATCGCCGCAGGTTGCGACGATTTTGTGCGGAAACCTTTTCAAGAACAAATCCTCTTTGATAAGATGGCTTACTACTTGGGAGTGCGCTATCTTTATCAAGAGTTGCCCCGGCTCCCAGTTGGGGCTTTACGGCGTTATGGCGTGAACGAAAAACCCGATTCATTTTTCGGAGAGCTGCTGGCTCAGATGCCTCAAAGCTGGGTGAAGGAACTCCATGACGCAGCTAATGATGTTAATGAAGAGCTGGCGATTCAACTTGTCGATCGCATCTGGGAAAGTCATCCAACCTTAGCTGAGGCTTTAAAAGATTTGCTTGCCGATTACCGACTCGACAAGATAATGGATTTAACTCAATCGAGTTTAAAATAAATGGATAATAGCGAAATTAAAGTATTGGTGGTTGATGACCAACCAAGCAATCTGCGGTTCTTATCCAAACTGCTAACATCCCAGGGCTATCAAGTTTACCGAGCTATTAGCGGTCAACTGGCGTTGAATGTTGCGATCGCCCATTGCCCGGATTTAATTTTGCTCGACATTAGAATGCCAGAAATGAACGGTTATGAAGTTTGTCGGAGACTGAAAGCGACACCAGAAACTGAACAAATTCCGGTAATTTTTTTAAGCGTATTAGATGAAATGAACGATAAATTACAAGCTTTTCGAGTAGGAGGTTCCGACTATATTACTAAACCATTTCAAGTTGAAGAAGTTTTAGCACGCATCGACAAGCAAGTCCGCTTGCAAAAACTGCAACAGCAATTAAAAGAACAAAATTATCAACTGCAACAGTCACAGTCGCTGCTTGCTAGCATATTAAATAGTTCCTTAGACTGTGTGGTGGCCTATTCTGCTGTCCGCAACAGTGAGGGAAATATTGTAGATTTCCAGTGGCTCTTGATCAACCCTGCCGCTGAAAAATTTTATGGTCTGCTATTACATGACATAGTTGGCAAGAATTTGTTAGCCAAAGTTTCCCAAGTTAGCAATAACGGGTTATTTGATTTGTATGTTTCTGTAGTAGAAACAGGAGAAACTCTAGACCAAGAATTTTATTACGAACAGGAGCAAGAGCCAATTGTTTGGCTGCACATTGTGGCGGTCAAATTAAACGACGGTCTGGCAGTAACATTTCGCAATATTACCGATCGCAAACGAGCAGAAATTGCCCTACGAGACAGCGAAGAACGCTTCCGCGCGATATTCGAGCAAGCTGCGGTAGGCATAGCTAAAACCGCACTTTGTGGTAAATTTATGCGGGTCAATCCTGGCTTTTGTCAAATTGTCCGCTATGCACAATCCGAATTGTTACAGCAAAATTGGGAGGCAATTACTCACCCAGATGACAGAGAAGCGGACCGAGAATACCTGCGCTCGCTGTTATCCGGGAAGATTCCAACTTTTTCTGTGGAAAAGCGTTTGGTATGCAAAGATGAAGCTGTGCGCTGGGCAAATGTTACTGTTTCGGCAATGCGCGATGTCAAGGGGACGCTGCAGTATTTGATTTGTGCGATCGAGGATATTTCCGAACGCAAGCTGGTACAAGAATTGCTGCAAGAGAGTTTAGAGACTCAAACCCGCTACGCTCAAGAATTAACTCGTTCTAATGCCGAACTAGAACAGTTTGCTTACGTGGCTTCTCACGATTTGCAAGCGCCTTTGAGCACGATTGCTGGCTACGCTCAACTATTAGAAAAACGCTCTTCCAACCAACTTGATGCCCAAGGAAATAAATTTATCCGCAATATTGTTAATTCTTGCGGGCGGATGCAGGCGCTGATTGATGACTTGCTGGAGTATTCGCGGGTCGGTCGCAGTCAGAAACCTTTTGATGTCATAGATTGCAATCGGGTTTTTGAGGATGCTTGTGCTAATTTGCAGTTGGCTATCCGCGAGAATCAAGCTTCTGTTACTAGGGGGGATTTGCCAAGGGTAACAGGTGACTGTTTTCAACTGCTGCAACTGTTTCAAAATTTAATTGGTAACGCCATTAAGTACCGCAGCAGTGAGGCGCCGGTGGTGCAGGTGGACGCTTCGCGTCAGGGGGATAGCTGGGTGTTTTCCGTGCAGGATAATGGTATTGGGATTGCCTCACAGCACCATCCGCGAATTTTTCAGATTTTTCAGCGCTTGCACACCCAAAAACAGTATTCGGGAACCGGTATCGGTTTAGCGATTTGTCAAAGAATTGTCGATCGGCATGGCGGCAACCTGTGGGTAGAATCAGAACCCAATCGAGGCTCGACTTTTTATTTTTCTATTCCTATACCAAAGTGAAGTCAGCAGTCCGCCTGAAGCAGTCAATCGATTTTATATTTTATATTTTAGATTTTAGATTTTAAGAAAGCGACCCCACGGATGAATCCGGAGGCTTGTGAGCAAATTGCTTGATGGTCAGCCGTCCTTTACTTAAGCTTTAAATATCTTTATCTGTTCTTTACAAAAATGCTTATAAAGTGTAGCATATTCACTGATGACATCGAGCTATAAATCTATCAATATAAATCTATTAGCTCTATCCTTACACAACTTATAAATCAGCGGTGCGCGCAAGACTTGTTAATTTTTTTCAAGTGTATCCAGAGCATCTTCCTTTGGGATGCAATAGTTTCCCTAGTAGTTCGCGGAGAAGGATTTGTGATGTGTTGGCAGTTTGCAGGTTCTCGGACAGACTGCCAAGTGAAACAAGCATGATTCGCAAACCTTTGCAAATAGAGAAAAACGGTAAATTACTGCAACACAATTTTAGTGTTCTCAGCCAGATTTACCGGATGATGGTAAGAGATTCTTTGCAGGTACTCAGACACGGCTCAAAGTCCCGCAACCTCACAAAAGACGTTCGTAGTGAGACAAAGCCGTGAATTATCAAAAGAAAAAATTTACTCTTTTAATAGCAAACGATGACGAGGACACGCGCTTTTTGGTAAAGGAAGCACTGCGAGAAGTTTCATTAGCAATTACGAGCGAATTTGTGGAAAATGGAGAACAAGTGCTAGACTACTTGTACCGTCGCGGTCAATATCTTGGTAGCAGCAATTGGCATCAGCCAGACTTGATACTTTTGGATCTGAATATGCCGAGGCTGGACGGGCGAGAAACACTAACTTTGATCAGAGCTGACCCCCATTTGCAACAAATTCCGGTTGTAATGCTCACAACTTCCCACCGCAGAGGAGATATCTTACTTTGCTACCGCTTGGGAGCCAATTCTTTCATATCCAAACCAGTAACTTTTGAAGGATTGCTGGAAGTCATGAAGACTTTATGTGAGTATTGGTTTGAGATCGTTTCACTCCCACCAGATATGTAAGCTTTAATGGAGCGCTAAATGCCTAGTTTGAGTGTATAGTGAATTTGATAAGCTGAAATATTTGCCGATCGCAAGTATCGCTCTCAAAACAAAAAAGTTGCCTTCGACTCGCTCCGAACGCTATAGTTGTGTTAACACGTAACCAATGTCTGAAAATTTTGTTGGTTGAGGATGACCTCGGAGATCCGACAATGATCGAAGACCTTCTAGGGTCATTCAGCGAGTCTCTCTTTCTTCTCCAAACTGTTAAGTCTCTGCAGATAGGAGTTGGGCGTCTGGAAGTAGACAAGTTTGACGCCGTACTATTAGATTTGTCACTGTCAGACAGCTTAAAGGGAAGCGAGGCGATCGCAGTTTTGAAAGGGCGATGGCCCACATTGCCAATTGTGGTGCTGACAGATATCAACGATGAAAATATTGCCCGGTCAGTATTGCGCTGGGGCGCTCAAGATTGTTTGGTAAAGGGAAGATTTCACCGAACTCTGCTGGTGCGGGCAATCCATTACGCGATCGAACGCCAGCAAATCGAAGAACAATTGCGGCAGCAGGCTCTGCGACAGCGGCTGTTGGGCAAAATGATCGAACATATTCGATCGTCAATAGATCCGGCAAGCATTCTCCAAAGTACCGTTGCAGAAGTGCGCCAATTTCTCCAAACAGACCGCGTTTTAATTTATCGCTGTCAGGATTGGGTGTCTCAATTGGACGGGGAAGAGCAAAAAGGTGCGATCATCGCAGGTGACGGTTTGCCAGAAGGTTATATTGAAAACCAAAATATTAATGCTGCTTTGGCGGTGTCATGCTTTGTTTTAGTCGAATCCCAGTCGGTACAAGCAATAGCAGATGTCAACACTGCCCCCTTGGCTGGCAGTTGCAAAGAATTGTTGACAGATTGTGAAATTGCAGCAGTTATCAGCGTGCCAATTTGGCAATCAGGTGACTGGGAAATGGCAAAAGAAACACAAGAAGCAACTGTTTGGGAAGTCGAGAACAATCAAGATGCAGCGGAAAATTATATCTGGCACCACGCGAGTGGCAAACCGCAGGCGCAGGGTAAAAATTTGCCGGATTCGATCGCAGAAAATGGCAATAGTTTGTGGGGAATGCTGACAGCATACAATTGCAGCGGTGTCAGGGAATGGCAGCAGTGGGAAATAGATTTTTTACAGCACTTGGCAAATCAAGTGGCGATCGCGATCGAACAATCTCAACTTTACCGCAAGCTAGCAATAGCCAATCAAAAATTGCAGCAACTGGCAACTACTGACGGACTGACTGGCATTGCCAATCGTCGCCAGTTCGATCGCGTTTTGAGCTTAGAGTGGCGTAGATTGGCAAGAGAGGAACTGCCGCTGTCTTTAATTATGTTTGACATCGACTTTTTTAAACTTTACAACGAGTTTTATGGGCATCTCGGCGGGGACGATTGTTTGCGCCAAGTGGCGGGGGCGATCGCCAGCGCCACCAACCGGGCTGGGGATTTGACGGCCCGCTACGGTGGCGAAGAATTTGCCCTAGTGCTGCCCAACACCAGCGCCGAAGGGGCAAACGCTGTCGCCCGGAAAATTTGCGACGGCATCGCCAGCTTAAAACTGCCCCACGCGCGATCGTCGATCGGCCCCTACGTTACCCTCAGTTGCGGCATTGCGACAGCGATTCCTTCTGCCCAGGAATCTCCCAACACCCTAATTCGCAGCGCTGACAGCGCCCTTTTTCAAGCCAAAACCGAAGGCAAAAATCGCATTTGTCACGCCAGCAGTAATTCGGAATCTTCCCCAATTTTTATGTAAAAGTTGAAGGTAATTTGTAAGATAGTGTTTAAGTTTTCACTCACAACTCATAACTCATATTGTTGACCTTGGCATCAGAATAATAATTTTCTGAGTGCACTGCCAGCGGGATGTGATCGAGTGACCTGGAGTAAGGAGAATTCTCACTTGCAGAGTATAATTCAGATATTACGGTATTTGATATTACTGAGATGTTGCAGCCTTCTCAATTACTTGTTTAGGAACAGGCTTTCCGGCCTGTTCCACAAGAAAATTCAGTCTTTGTGGAACAGGCCGGAAAGCCTGTTTTTGAGAATGGTGCAAGATGTGAAATATTACCCATTTCCCTTTCCCAATTTCTAATTACCAATTGCTAATTTATTGCCCCAAATTTGAATTTGTAGTTGTTAAATTCGGTCTGACTGGAATTTCAATCACAAACTCCGCTCCCTCTCCCGGTGTCGAAATACAGCTCAATCTGCCGCCGTGGCGATCGACTATAATCGAGTGAGAAATCGACAGTCCCAAACCCGTACCCTTGCCCACAGGTTTAGTCGTGAAAAACGGGTCAAACAGCCTCGATCGCACGGACTCCGGTATCCCTCGCCCGTTGTCCGCAATCGATACTGCTACGAAGCCCGCACCAGCCTGATAACTGCGAATAGCGATCGTGCTGGGATGTCGATCGCACTCCTCGATGGAACGCTGCTTGTCCCGTTCTTCCAAAGCATCGATCGCATTAATTAAAATATTCATAAATACCTGATTCAACTCGCCCGGAAAACATTCAATTGGTGGCAATAGTTGGTAATCTTTAAATATCTGAATTTCTCCATAACTGCTGTGAGATTTTAACCGATTTTGCAAAATCATCAAAGTGCTATCAATTCCCTCGTGAATGTTAACCGACTTCCCAGCGGACTCGTCCAATCGGGAAAAATTACGCAACGATTTCACAATCTCGACAATTCGCTCGGTTCCTACTTGCATCGAATTAAACAATTTCGGGAAATCCTCAGCAATATAATCCAAGTCTATTTCATCCATTTTCGCCAAGACTTTGGCTGGAGGATTAGGAAAGTAATGCTTGTAAAGTTTAATCAATTCCAGCAAATCTAAAGTGTAATTGCGAGCCGGATTGATATTTCCGTGAATAAAGCTAACAGGATTATTAATTTCGTGAGCAACACCAGCAACTAACTGACCCAAACTCACCATTTTTTCATTTTGAACGAGCTGAGCTTGAGTCGTTCGGAGTTTGTTAATAGCTGCTTCTAACTCTAGCGCTTTTGAACGTTCTCGCGCTTCCGATTCCTGCAAAGCTGACTCGGCTTGTTTGCGATCGGCAATTTCACTTTGTGCTTGCTCAAACAGCATTGATTGCTGGATCGCGATCGCCAACTGCACGCTAATTTGTTTGAGACACTCGACCTCAATTTCCAGCCAGTGGCGGGGGCCCGCGCACTCGTGGGCAATCAATAGCCCCCACAATTTCTCGCCTTGCAAAATCGGCACTACTAAATTAGCTCGCACCTGAAATTGACTTAATAAATTAATGTAGCACTCGGAAAGATTAGCTTGGTAAATATCATCGACAGCTACAGCACGACCGTGTTCGTAAGCAGAAGCATAGCTGTCTTCAAAGCAGGAATCGTCAATAGTTATTCCCTGAATAGCCAGCCAAGTTTTGCCCACAGACTCGACTGTTACAAAACCGCTCCAATCGGGATTAAACTGATAAATAACTGTCCGGTCTGTTTGCAAAAATTGCCGTACTTCAGCAACAGTTTTTGTCAAAATTTCTTCTAAATTGAGAGAAGAGCGAATGCGTTCCAGCATTTTTACCACCAGGCGTTCTCGCTTTAATTGCTGGCGCAAGATAGCCTCAGCAAGTTTGCGAGCGCTAATATCTTCAATCACAGCAATTACATAGCTAGGTTCCCCAAACCCATCCCGCACTAAAGATACCGTCATATTAGTCCAAACAAATGAACCGTCTTTGCGAATAAAGCGTTTCTCAATGGAATAATTAAAAATTTCCCCAGCTAACAGTCTGTCGCGCGACTCGACATCTGCTGCTACATCTTCGGGGTGAGAAATATCCCCAACATTTCGCGCTTTCAGCTCCAATTCTGAGTATCCCACAATATTACAAAAGCCTTGATTGGCATTCAAAAATTGACCGTCGCGCCACACTTTAACAATGCCAATCGCCGCTTGTTCAAATACAGCTCGAAATCGCTGTTCGCTTTCTTGTAAAGCAATTTCTGCTTTTTTGCGATGGCTAATGTCCATTGCCGTGCCACACAGCCGCACCACCTGACCCAACTCATTTTTAACAGCTTTTCCTTTAGCGTTAACGTGCCTAATTTCTCCTGATGGAAAACAGATGCGGTGGTCGATGTCGTAAGCTGTCCCTTCAGTCACTGCGTTTTGCACAACTTGTGTAAAATTTTCTTTGTCATCGGAATGAATTTGCTCTAAAAGTTCTTCCATTGTCGGCGGCTGATTCAATTCTCTACCGTAAAGTCGAAATAGTTCTTCCGACCAAGTAATAATTCCTGCCTCAATATCCAATTCCCAATTGCCGATGCGGGCAATTTTTTGTGCTTCTTGCAACTGTTCGGCAAGTTGTTGCAAAGATGCGATCAACTGAGTTTTTTCGGCTTCGGCTGCAACGCGGGTGCTGATATCTTTATGAGTGCCTGTTATCCGCAACGGCGCACCCCATTCGTCGTACTCGACCACCTTGCCCATAGCCAGAATCCACTGCCAATTGCCCGCTTTGTTGAGCATCCGAAATTCAAATTCATAGATATCAGTCTCACCTTCCAAATAGAAATTTAAACATTCCATTACCTTCGCTCGGTCTTCTGGATGCACCAAACTTTCCCAACCTTTGAGGTTATTTTCAATTTCGGATTCTGCGTAGCCTAGCATTGATTTCCAATAAAAGTCGAAATAAGTTTCGCCAGTAGCTATATTCCAATCCCACAAGCCCAAAGAGCTGCCTGAAACCGCCAACTGCAATCGCTCTTGACTGAGTTTTAATGCCGATTCAGTGCGTTTTATTTCTGTGAGATCGGCAATTATGGCTATCATTCCTATCGGCTGACTAGCGCTATCTTGAATGCAGTCAGCTCGCAAAAAAGTTTCTATAATATCGCCATTTTTACTTTTAATTTCTATTTCCCTTGCCCAGGAAAAACCTTTTCGCAGCACCCTAAATAACTTTCTCAAATCTTGAGATTTGGGGTACATTACTGCTGGGCCTCCGGCATTATTTAGTTCATCAACTGTATAGCCGTAGCGCTGAATAAATGCTTGATTGTGATAAACGGAATAACCATCCAAATCTGCGATCGCGATCGCATCACTAGCGCTGTCTACAGCTTGAGTTACCAGGCACAGAGTCATTTCGGCTTGTTTGCGATCGGTAATATCAAAAATCGCTCTGTCGAGCCACAAAACCAGCCCTTCCAGATTGTAAGTTGGCCTACCTCTTTCCGACATCCACCGCACCGCCCCGTCATCGCGAACAATGCGGTATTCTAGATTGTACGGCTGTTTCGACTCTACTGCTGCGCTGATTTGTCGATCGACCATTTCCTTGTCTGCCTCGTGGACAATGGTCGCAAAACTCAAGGGGTTGTTGCGAATAAAATCCCCAGCAGGATATCCACTAATTACCTCGATTTCATCGCTAATAAATACCATCGTCCACTCAGCATCGTACAAGCTGCGGCAGATAGCGCCTGGGATATTCTCAACGAGCGATCGAAATCTCGCTTCGCTCTCCCGCAAAGCGGCTTCTGCCTGTTTTAAATCAGTAATATCCAGCACCATGCCTTCCCAAACTATATCCCCTTCCTGTCCTATTTCCGTCGGACGATCAACTCGTTCCGGTCTCGAAACCCCTTGCATCCACTTAAGTTTTCCCGACGGTACAATCGCACGCCATTCCTGCTGCCAGGGCTGCATACTAGCCGCAGAAACAGCAATAGATTCTTCAAATTTTTGACGATCATCTGGATGAACAAAATCAAAAAGGAGTTGAGGATTCTGCTGAATATTTTCTGGTTCCAATTCAAATAAATAGTTGCTGCCCGACGAAATATAAGGAAAACTTTTTTTGCCGTCGGTTGAGAGACGAAATTGATAAATTATTCCCGGTAAATTGGCAGCAAGTTGCCGCAGTCTAGCTTCGCTTTCTTGCTGCGCTAATTGTTTGCGCCTATCCTCAGTGATATCTCGAATTATCCCGACGAGAATTTTACTGCCATCACTATTTTCAAAGACAGTTTTTTTAGTAGACAGAATATGTTTTGCACCGTTGGCGTCCGTAAATATTTCCTCACTCTCGTTTTCTTTGCCCGTCTTAAACACTTGTTGGTCACTATGCCAAAAAATCTCAGCTTCTTGTTTGGGGAAAAAGTCATAATCTGATTTGCCCAGTAGTTCCTCGCGCTGCTTCCCGATCAGCTTGCAAAAAGCATCATTTAACAGTATCCAGCGGTGCTGTTCATCCTTGACAAAAAGTGGGTCTGCAACTGCGTCGATTGTATAATTCAAAAACTTTTTACTAGCTTCTAGTTTGGAAAGTGCTAAAATTTTATCTGTAATATCATTGATAGTTCCTGTCGTCCCCTGCGCCTCGCCGTTCCCGCCAAAAATAAAAAATTCTTGCACTTCCACCCACCGAATTTCCCCATTTTTGGTAACATATCGACTTTGATAACAACAGGATATTTGTTGATTTGGTCTCCGACCTCTAAACGAATTTAAATATTGGTGTTGATCCTCAGAATGAATGTAACTCAAACAGGAAGTTCCTAAGCTTTCATCAACGGTAAATCCGGTAATTTCCGTCCAAGCCGGATTGAGAAAAGTCCAATTGCCAGCAGTATTTGTTTCAAAAACGACTTCTTTGATATTGCCAACAACCTGCTGGTATTTTTCTTGACTTTTTTGCCATTCTGCTTGCCGTTTCTGGCGGGCGATCGCGCACCTAAGCGTCCGTACCAGCAGCCGGCTGTCTACCTGTCTTTTCACCAGATAATCTTGGGCCCCGGCGGCAATTAACTCCACAGCCAGTTCTTCGTCATCGGCCGCTGTCAGAATGACGATCGGAGTAGTGAGACCGCAATCTTGAAGTCGGAAAAAAGTATTAAATTTTGGGCTGTCAGGAAGTGAAAGATCTAATAAAATTACATCAAAAATTTTGTCGCTTAAAATTTCTATCGCTTGCCGGAGGCGAACTACATTGGTGAGATCAATTGATTGTCTTAGTTGGGGTTCAGACAGCAGTTCTTGAATGAATTCTGCATCTTCTGCACAATCTTCTACTAAAAGAATTTTTAAACCAGGCGTTAAAGTTGACTCAAAAACAGATGTCATACCATTTTATATTTTATATTTTTGATTTGAGATTTGGAATGACTGATGACTATCGCAGTTGGGTTCTTGCGTACAGTAGCATTTTTTTACTGCTATCCTTTTGCTATTTTTTAGTAATTATAAAATCTCAGCAACGGATGCAGCTACCTGGCTGATGATTGGGGAACTTGAAGCACACGCTTTAGAGTGCGCTGTGTGCTTGCAGACCACCCAGATTTATTTGTAGAATTGAGTTGTTCGCTGCAAGTTTTCCGCCTGGCCCCAAACCTAGTGGCCCAAAATTATCATAGTCTTACAAATATTGCAACTCAACTCTATTTTAATTTACAACCTTTGGCAGGGGAATAGCAAGAGGCAAGTCAAAAGAACGCGGAGTAATCAGGATTGGCATTGCTGATGGCCTTTGAAATTTTAGATTTTAAATAGCCGCTTAAAGCTTGCCTAAAGTTAAATTATTACTTTTTAAAATGGTATTACTAAGCTACGAGAATTACCGTTGATTTACAAAATACGCTCTGAGATTGTGTCCGGTTAATTGCCTGCAATTAGCGCTTGTTTGTATTGAGCAATGCAAGTCCCCTCTTGATCGAGTAACCAATACTTGCATTCCTTGCTACAAATTTAATTACAAACTTAATTATGGTTGTCTAACCCGACATAATTTAACTCAGTTGAGTCGCTCAATTTGTCTGCGGTTTGGGCAGCACAACTGTAAACACGCTGCCTTGACCGACATTGCTGCTAATAGCAATCTCACCGTTAAAAGGTTTTAAAAGTTCAATACAAGTATAAAGTCCTAGACCAGTTCCTGTCGGTTCGCCTGCGTTTTTTTCCTCGCCTTTAGGCGGCTTGGATGTGTAAAAAGGGTCAAAAACTTTTGGCAAATCTTCAGATGATATGCCGCATCCCGTATCTGCAATATCCATGTATATGTTCAAGTCGTCTTGCCGAGTCACGATAGTTATTTCTCTGCTTTTCTTTTCCCACATAGCATCCATTGCATTATTGATTAAATTATAAAATACTTGAGAAATATAGGAATAAATTAAGGGAATACTAGCAATTTCTTCGTCATAAAAGTATTTTTTTCTAATCTTATTTTTAAAATACAGGTTGCCTTCCAATAGCTGAATTTCTCGCTGCACTAAATCATTGATATTCACCGGGTGCATATCTTGCTTTTGCTCGTTTCGGCTTTTCATCATCAGAGTATCCATGATCTGATTGATTTTTGTGACTGCTTGAAAAATATACTTAGTATAGTTAAACAGAGAGTCTTCTTGAATTTGTGTGGCTTTTGTTTCAATCAAATCGACGCTAGTCTGGATCACTTGCAGGGGACTTTTGAGGTTGTGAACCATGCCCTGAGTCAAACGTCCGATGATGGCTGTTTTTTCCTGGTTTATTAATTGCTTGGTTTTTTGTTCAACAAGTTTTTCCAGGTTTTGGTTGAGGTGGGCAAGTTCGAGGTTTTTTTCTTCAAGTTTTTTTTGCAAGCTGCGGATTGTCAAGTGGGTTTGAATGCGGCTCAAAACTTCTTCGTGCTGGAAAGGCTTAGTGATGTAGTCAACTGCTCCTGTCTGAAAGCCTTTTACTTTATCAGGCGTATCGGAAAGGGCGCTCATGAAGATGATGGGAATATCTTGCGTTGACGGGTCTGCTTTCAAACGTCGGCAAGTTTCAAAACCGTCAATTCCTGGCATCATGATATCCAAAAGAATCAAGTCGGGATGGATGTAGTCAATTTGCTCGATCGCACTTTCGCCGTCTAGAGCCACTAATACTTTAAACCCGTAATTCCTTAACAACTCGAAAAGTACGTCAAGATTTGTTTGGTTGTCATCGACAATTAGTATGATGCTTCTTTCTGAATTCTTATCGTTCATATTCAAGGGAAATATTCAAATTTTTGAGTTTTGAGTTGTAGTTTGCGAGTTTAAATCGGGTTCAAGTGATTTTCTGCGGCTCTAGAAATCCGGTTGCTTCCTAGATGCCTTTATTTGCAATCACTCTTTTCTTTTGTAAGCGGGTTCTCCTGCCCACCCCACAAGAAATTCAGTCTCTGTGGAACAAGCCGGAAAGCCTGTTGCTGACAATGGTGCAAGATCAGAGATTTAACTGATTTTGAGTTGTCTGTTAGCTACCGTCAATTTTAGGACAAATGTTGCTTCAAAAAATCTCGAATTTGCTTGAGCTGAAATCCTTTAGCAAGTTGGCGCAGGTGATGAACGAAAGGCACTAATTTCGGATCGGAATTTTCTAGTTGAGCAGTTTCTTCTAGAATAGCTTCAATATCCCCCATTGCAGCAAATCTTAACATTGCCAGCACTGACTCTGAGGCAGGAGAAACCATCGTTGAGTCAGCAGCAGCAATCTCAGAGGATGCTTTTGCAGTTTGAGCTTTCCGCTTTTTGGTTTTTGATCTTTCTTCGTAAACCCATTCTAGTCTCAAATGCAGGCGCAATAATTCTAAAAGCTCGTTAGTTTGAATCGGCTTGGTGAGAAAATTATCGCAACCTGCAAGTATGCTCTCTTTCTTGGTAGTCTCGTAAACGTTAGCAGACAAAGCAAGGATAACCGTATTTTTTAATTCCGGCAACTGTCGCAGCCGCCTGGTAGCTTCCCAACCGTTCATGACGGGCATCAGCAAATCCATTAAAATTATATCCGGTAGAAATTCCTGTGCTTTGTGCAAGCAGTCTTCGCCGTCTGTAGCTTCTGCAATTTCAAAGCCTAAATGAAAAAGTAGCCTGTGCAACATGGCGCGATTTACTTCGTGATCGTCCACGATTAGCACTTTCCGCTGGGGGCCGGTAAAACCGATAAGCCGCCTTTTTTCTTGCCGGGAGGGGAGTTCAGAAGACTGGGCGACTGCGGGCAAGTCTAGATCCACCCAAAATATACTGCCTTTGCCGGAGGTACTTTGGACGCGAATTTGGCTGCCCATCATTTTGGCTAATTTTTGGCTGATGGAAAGTCCCAGTCCCGTACCTTCAACGAAATTGTTATGATCGCCCACTTGATGAAAAGGCAAAAATATTTCTTCTAATTTATTCTGCCCGATGCCAATGCCGGTATCTTCGATTTGAAAGCGAATTTTAGGGGTAGGGGTACGGCCGATATTTTCTGCTGTTATCACCTCGCGCGCTTCTGTTGTGCCTAGCGACGGGTTCGACATTTGCTGCGCGTCTATATTCCCGGTCAAATTTATCGTTTGAGTCGCAATCTCCGCTGTCAAACTAGAATTTTCGCAGGTAGTTTGAGGATAATTATCGGGGAAATTTTCTGCATAACCGACTTTGAATGTAACGCTGCCGCTGTTCGTAAACTTAACGGCATTGCTGAGCAAATTAATCAAAACTTGACGCAACCTTTTTTCGTCTGCCAAAATGCCGTCTGGCAGCGCTGACATCTGCTCGTAATTAAAGGCAATTCCTTTTTGAGCAGAGCGCATCTGGAACAAATCAATAATACTTTTCACAAAACTGGAAAAATGCACGTTTGTCAGCGACAGATCCATTTTACTAGCTTCGATTTTTGAGAGGTCTAAAACATCATTAATCAGCATCAGCAGGTGGTTGCCGCACTGGTGAATGTTGTTAAGACTTTCCTGCTGATCGGCGGTAAAGTTTTTATCGACTTTGAGCAGTTGGATGTATCCCAAAATCCCGTTCAAAGGCGTCCGCAATTCGTGGCTCATGTTGGCGAGAAAGTCGCTTTTAGCGCGGTTGGCGGATTCGGCGGCTTCTTTAGCTAATTGCAGGGCGGCTTCTGCAAGTTTGCGATCGGCAATTTCGGTTTGTGCTTGTTCAAATAGCATCGATTGCTGAATGGCGATCGCCAACTGCACCCCCAATTGTTTTAGGCACTCTCCCTCCAATTGTTGCCAGGGACGCGGGCCCGTGCAGTGGTGGGCAATTAACAGCCCCCACAAGTTTTCGCCTTGCAAAATCGGCACTACCATATTCGCTCTCACATCGAGCCGAGTCAACAAAGCCAAGTGGCAGTCGGCCAGGCCGGCATTGTGAACATCTTCTATGGCTTTAATTCTGCCGTCTTGGTAAAGAGGAACGTAGGCTGCCCCAAAACAGGGGTCATAAATTTCCATTCCTACAATTGGTCGGCAATTTTCGGCAACTGACTCGACAGCGATAAACCCGCTCCAATCCGGATTGAATTGGTAAATAACAGTGCGGTCTACTTGCAAAAAATGCCGCACTTCTTCGACACTTTTGGTAAGAATTTCTTCGAGATTTAGAGAAGATCTAATGCGTTCCAGCATGGCTACTGCCAACTGTTCGCGCTTTAACTTTTGGCGCAAAATTAGTTCTGATTCTTTGCGTTTTGTGATGTCGGTAATTACTGCAATTAAGCCGATGTAATTTCCATTAATATCTTGAATACTGTCGGCTCGCACCAGAGCAGTTACTGCTTCGCCGCTCTTAGTTTGCAGTGCAACTTCGCCACACCAAGAGCGACCTTTGCGAAGGCTTTTATAGATTTGTTTGTAATTTTTATGCCGGACATAAAGCGCAGTCATATCGCCAATATCATTGAGTTCTTCCACCGTGTAGCCGTAGCGCTGAATGAAGGCTTGATTGTGGTAAATAGACCGCCCTTTTAAGTCGGCGATCACGATCGCGTCGCTGGTACTTTCGACGGCTTGAGTGACCTGCAGTAAAGCTAATTCTGCTGCTTTGCGATCGCTAATATCCGTCATCGAACCCACCATCCGCAGAGGGTTTCCGGCTTCGTCCCACACTGCTTGAGCGCGGGCGAGCACCCACTTATAGCTACCGTCTTTGCACTGCAAGCGGTATTCGGCGGCGTAATAGGGGGTTTGGCGATCGAGATAACCTTGAATCGCTGCTTGCACTCGTGAGCGATCGTCTGGATGGATGCGCTCGATCCATGCGCTGTTGGTGCTGTCGATTTCGCCGTCTGTGTAACCAATAATTTCTTGCCAGCGGGCCGATCGAAAAGCTTCATTTGTTTGAAGATTCAGATCCCAAATTCCGTCTTGATTGCCTTTGAGAACTAACTGCCAGCGTTCTTCACTTTTACGCAATTCTTCTTCGGCTTGTTTGCGCTGAATATGATCGCCCAACTGAGTCGCTACAGCCTTGACCAACTCTACAATACGCGGTTCCATAATCGAGCGGTCGCGCTTGCAGAATACTAACACTGCCAACACCTCTGAGCTAGTGTGAATTGGCACTCCGAAACAACCTTTCAATCCGACTGATGCCGCCATTTGCGATCGGGCAAAAAGATGATTTTTGGCTAGAGAAATATCTTCAATCCATTCTACATTTCTGGTTGACCAAATCCGTCCAGGTACTGCCACACCGGCGGCGAATCTAATTTTTTTACTTTCGCGGCCGAACCTATCTAAATCGCGATCGCTAGCGTACCAAGTTTCGCTGTGTTCCAAATAAGTACCGTTAGCACTCGGTATCCAAGCTTCCGCAAAATTCCAGCCAATCGCATTGCACAGCAACCGCAGGATATCTGGAAGGGCGCTGTGAAAATCGGCCGACTGACTAATGGCTTGAGTTGCTGCCAGCAACAGCTTTATTTCATCTTCTGCTTGCTTGCTTTCTGTAATATCAGTTCCCGTACCGAGAATTTGTTTTAACTTACCGTCTGCTGTTTTCGCAAATACAGTATCTCGGCTAACCATCCAGTGCCAAGAACCATCCTTGTGCCTAATTCTGTATTCAATTTCAAAGATATCCCCTTCGCTGCCTGTTTCAACTTGCTGTAAATAATCAGGCATTTTTATTGAATCTTCGGGGTGGATTAAAGTTGACATCATCCACGGCCCCATTCCCTGAATCTCCTCTACTGTATAGCCAAGAATGTGGTATATAGAAGCGTTAGCATAGATATTTTTTTTTTCAATTAAGTCACAAACATACAAAATATTAGGACTGGCCCCAGCAATTTGCTGAGCGAACCGCTGGCTTTCCCGCAGTGCTGCTTCTGTTTTTTTTCTTTGGGAAATATCGCGAACAATGCAAATGATTTCCCCGTCGGGCAGCATTGTCAGCGATACATCTAGAGGAACCTTCGATCCGTCGCGGCGGCATCCTACTGCTTCAGTCATGTACCAACCTTTCTGCACTAAATTAGGCACAACTTCTTGCTCAAACCTCTGCTGTTCTGCACCTTCGTAGAATATTTTCCAATTTTTGCCTAACAGTTCTTCGAGAGAGTCGTAACCGTAGATTTTTAGTCGGGCTGCGTTGCAATAAATCAACAGTCCGTCGCTATCGATTATGGCTATACCTTCGGAAGCGGCAGCCATTGCCGCTGTTTGTCGGTGGAGTTTTGACTCGAAACGTTTGCGATTGGTGATGTCGCGGACGATCGCGATAATTTCGTCATCCGTGCAGAAAACAATTCTCGCTTCAAAATCGTACAGTTCATCATTAACGGGCATTTGATATTCTACAACTTGAATCTCGCCAGTGGCGATCGCTTGTTGATGGCCAGACAAGATTTTGTCAGCAAAAGCAGTCGGCAATATGTCTTGTGCTTTTTTGCCGATTAGTGCTTTTTGTGGGAGGATATTCTCGAAATCTTTGGCAGGCTTGAAGTCTACAAAAGTGCCGTCTGCCCGACAGCGAAATATCATGTCTGGTATCGCATTTAAAAGAGCGCGGTTAGTGGCTTCGCTCTTACGCAATTCAGCTTCAGCTTGCTTGCTAAATGTAACGTCGCGAGCCACTGCATAAATCAAACCTTCTTCTGCAAACGGCGATGCTGTCCACGACAGCCATTTATAAGTGCCATCTTGACAAAGATAGCGGTTTTCTAAGCTAATAACGGGGTGGCTTTTTTTAAGTTTTTCTAATTCCGCTACAGTAATTTCTAGGTCTTCTGGATGGACGAATTCTATCAAAGGTTTGGCTAAGATTTCATCACTGCTATAACCTAATACATTTGACCAAGCGGGGTTTAAGCGTTTGAAATAGCCATCAAAACCTGCAATGCAAAGTAAATCCAGCGAGAGATTAAAAAATCGATCGCGGTCTTGCTGGGTTTGTTTCAATTCCGTAACATCCATCACCAAACCGTCCCAAACTATATCGCCGTTGGCTTGCTTTTCTGGCTTTGACGCGCCTTGCAGCCATTTCACTCGATCTCCCATAACTTGCCGCCACTGGTGTTGCCAAGCTTGCTGAGTCGCCGCTGAAGTTGCGATCGATCGCTGCAAGTCTGAGATGTCGTCGGGGTGAACTGTTGCAAAAGCCAACGTGGCATTTTCTTCTATTTGTTCTGGCTTTAAATTGTATAGCTGCCAACTGCCCGAGGAAACGTAAGTAAAAGATGTTTTACCATTTCCATAAAGCCGATATTGATAAATCATTCCCGGCACGTTGTCCGTCATTATTTGAAATCGAGCTTCGCTTTCCTGCAACGCTATTTGCTGGCGTTTGTAGTCAGTCACATCTCGCATTGTTCCGACCAACATTTTAGTCCCGTCGGCTTTTTTAAATACTGTTTTTTTAGTAGATATAATGCGTTCTTGACCGCCGCCATCGGTAAACAATTCTTCTGTTTCCTCAGCAAGACTTCTTTGCAATACTTGCTGGTCTCGTTGCCCAAAAAAAGCCGCTTGTGCTGGGGGTAAAAAATCGTATCCTGACTTGCCAATCAGTTCCGATCGCCTTTGGCCTATTAAATTGCAAAAAGCATCGTTTAATACGATCCATCTGTGCTGCTCATCTTTGACAAAAATCGGGTCAGGAGTAGAATTAATCGTGTGATTTAAAAACTCTTCTGATGCTTTTAATTGAGCTTCGTAACGGTAGCGATCGCTCACGTCCAAGACTACTTTAATCAGGTGGTCGATCGAGCCGTCTAGGGCGCGAATACAGCGCAGGGAAACTCTAGTATAAACTATTTTTCCGTCTTTTCTGCGCCACCTTTGGTCTAAAACATAGCCTTCACTCTCCCCTGCCAAAATTTTATTTAACTGCTCTAAACTTGCCTGCAAGTCTTCAGGAAAACCCCACATCTCGCAATTCTCGTGCAAAAAGTCTTGGCGATCGTATCCCAGCAAATCGCACAAAGCATCGTTTACTTCTAACCACTCGTATTTTTCTGGGGCTGAGGGGGAATTCGGAGGAGCAAGAATCGCAATTCCGACGAGAGAATTCTCGACTACCGAGCGATATTTTTCTTCACTTTTTCGCAAAGCTTCTTGGTTGTGCTGTCTCTCGACTGCGTAACGCAGCGATCTAATTAACACTTCGCTGTCGATTTTTCGCTTCACTAGATAATCTTGAGCTCCGGCTTGGATTGACTGCACGGCAAGCTCTTCATCGTTGCGGGCAGTCAGTACGACAATCGGAGTATTTAGGCTATATTCTTGTATTTTGACAATTGTATTTAAGTCTTGGCTATCGGGCAGCGAAAGATCTAGTAAAATCACATCAAAATGTTCGCTGACCAAAAGTTGCTGCGCTTTGCTGAGACGGTCTGTACAACTTACTGATAGCCTTTGGGGTTCGGCTCTACTGACATTTGTTTCTAATAATAATTCTTCGATCAGATCGGCTTCTGCTTGATTGTCTTCGACCAGAAGAACTTTAAAGCCGTTTCGCTTTGCGGGTGGGCTCAAAACTGATATCATATACCTTATTTTTTGTCAGAAGGCAGTGTAGCCAACTATTATAGCATATAAAGAATTGTCTAGCCACAAATCCTGCCGTTACCAGTTAAAAAATCTTTGGTTCAACAATTACAATGCACTTGATCTCAGATGTTGAACGGTTATCAACAACTGGCTTTCTGGCCCATTTCACCAAGAGTCAATTTTCTTAGGAGGGGCTCTTCTGACCAGCCATTAAAAGGCTTATTGAAAATGGTACAATATCTGATATCTATGCGATTGTGTTTTTCCTCTAAGTAGGCTAACGCAATCAGAGAGAAAATTTTTATGGTTTTTAGAAGCTGGGTTTCAGGAGGAAACTCAGCGGCGTAGTATTTTTCTGGGCGATCGCCCCTGTGACACGATGTTAGATTTTAGATTTAGTCCACAGATGAATCGGGGATGTGGAACTAGAATCTCCAATTTTCGGCGACTCAGGACTCTTGTCGGAAAATAAGTATCGGTTTTTGGGCGGGTTCAGCCGATCGCGCGATCGAATCCCACCCTTTGTTGCCCTTGGATTCCGCTACCAACACAATCCAAGCTATATCCCCACACCCATGAGCGCTCAACGCCAAAAAAGCCGTGGGAACTATCTTCGCTATTCATATTTTTACCACTTCTTTTATAATACCTTACATAAACTCATTACTGGAATTTCTTTACTTTTTGCAATCAAATAAAACATCTCCACAGGCCTTGCTATTTAGCCAAAAAGTGATAGTCTTGAAATAGAGGCAATCGAAAATTCGGTTGATACAGCCTAGGAAAAAAATTGAGAATTTTTGTAACAAAATTACAATTCCCAATAAACTGTCTTTTGTTTACTGTCCTTTGACCGAAATGAGCTGAAGTTGAGAGGAAAAAAGCAATGCTCGACAATTTAGCAATTGAACAAAAACCCGGTTTAATTCCCAAAGAAAAAGCCTTAGTATTGTTGTTTGATGAAGTCGGTATCGCCGACATCCCATTAGTAGGGGGAAAAAATGCTTCTTTGGGCGAAATGATTCAACAGTTAAGCCCCCAAGGAGTTAGAGTTCCCAACGGATTTGCAACTACAGCATACGCTTACCGGTACTTCATCCAGTCAGCGGGTTTAGAAGCTAAATTGCGCGAAATTTTTGCCGATTTAGACGTAGAAGATCTGCAGAACCTGCGACAAAAAGGCAAGCAAGCGCGGGCACTGATTCTCGACACACCATTTCCGCGAGAACTCCAAGCGGCGATCGCGGATGCTTACGAAAAATTGTGCGATCGCTACGGCGACAGTACAGACGTAGCAGTGCGTTCCTCCGCCACCGCCGAAGACTTACCCGACGCCAGTTTCGCCGGACAGCAAGAAACCTACCTCAACGTCCAAGCTTGCGCTGGCGTCCTCGAATGCTGTCACAAATGCTTTGCTTCCATATTCACAGATCGCGCAATTTCCTACCGCCAACAGCGGGGTTTCGACCACTTTGAAGTCGCCCTATCAGTCGGCGTCCAAAAAATGGTGCGATCGGACTTAGCATCCTCCGGCGTCATGTTCAGCATCGACACCGAAACCGGATTCAAAAACGCCGTATTAGTCACCGCCGCCTACGGATTAGGCGAAAATGTCGTCCAAGGAACCGTCAACCCCGACGAATACTTCGTCTTTAAACCAACATTAAAACAAGGTTTTCGCCCGATTTTAGACAAACGCCTCGGCAGCAAAACCCTCAAAATGGTGTACGATATCGGCGGTTCTAAATACACCAAAAACGTCTCCGTGATCGCCGCTGAAAAAAACAAATTTGCCATCCAAGATGATGAAATTCTGCAACTAGCCAAATGGGCCGTAGTCATCGAAGATCACTACTCTAAAGTGCGCGGGACGTACACTCCGATGGACATTGAGTGGGCAAAAGACGGCAATACCGGCGAATTGTTTATTGTCCAAGCGCGACCCGAAACAGTACAATCTCAAAAGTCTGCTAAAGTTTTGCGAAACTACAAATTGCAAGGTAGCAGTGCAATTTTAGCAAAAGGACGCGCCGTTGGCGAATCAATCGGACAAGGAAAAGCCCGCGTGATTTTAGATGTTCACAAAATCGCTGAATTTCAATCAGGAGAAGTTTTAGTTACCAACAAAACAGACCCGGATTGGGAACCGATTATGAAAAAAGCAAGTGCGATCGTCACCAATTCCGGTGGCCGCACTTGTCACGCCGCCATCATCGCCAGAGAAATGGGAATTCCCGCCATTGTCGGCACCGGCGACGCCACCCAAATCTTGAAAAACGGGCAAGAAATCACTGTTTCTTGTTCCGAAGGAGACGAAGGCAAAGTTTATGCCGGTTTGCTTCCTTTTGAAATTCAAGAAACTGCGATCGAGAATTTACCCCGCACCCGCACTCAAATTTTAATGAATGTCGGGAACCCAGAAGAAGCCTTTGGTTTATCAGCCATTCCTTGCGACGGCGTAGGCTTAGCGCGGTTGGAATTCATCATTGCCAATCACATTAAAGCACACCCGCTGGCACTGATTCACTTTGACGAATTGGTGGATGAATCTGTCAAGGAAGAAATCGCAAACCTGACAGCACTTTACCAACACAAACCCGATTTCTTCACCGACAAACTCGCCCACGGAATTGCCACAATTGCCGCCGCATTTTATCCAAATCCAGTTATCGTGCGGATGAGCGATTTCAAGAGCAACGAATATGCTAATCTTTTGGGAGGGCGGCAGTTTGAACCCAAGGAAGAAAACCCGATGATCGGGTGGCGTGGCGCCTCTCGCTATTACGACCCAAATTACCGCGAAGCTTACGCTTTAGAATGCAAAGCATTAAAGCGAGTTCGCGACGAAATGGGCTTGACAAATGTGATTCCGATGATTCCATTTTGTCGCACCCCGGATGAAGGGCGAAAAGTGTTAGCCGAGATGGCAAAACACGGTTTAGTTAAGGGCGAGAACGGCTTGCAAGTGTATGTGATGTGCGAATTGCCGAGCAATGTCATATTTGCTGACGAATTTGCCCAAGTTTTTGACGGATTCTCGATCGGCTCTAACGATTTAACTCAGCTAACATTAGGATTAGACCGGGATTCTGCTTTAGTCGCCCACATCTTTGACGAACGGAATGAAGCTGTCAAGCGCATGGTAGCAATTGCCATTAAAGCCGCCAAAAAGTACGATCGCAAGATTGGGATTTGCGGTCAAGCGCCCAGCGATTATCCTGAGTTTGCTCGTTTCTTGGTTGAGTTGGGAATTGATTCGATTAGTTTGAATCCCGATTCGGTTTTGAAGACTTTGTTGGATGTTGCTAAGGTGGAAGGCGCGGGTTCGTTGATGGATTTAGCGGGGGATGTTGCTAAGATTTAACCGTTTTGGTTTTGGAGAGCAACCGGGTTTCTCAAAAAGTTTGTGGGATGGGCGTCCCGCCCGTCCCACAATAACAATTAAAATTGTAAGTTATTTAATTCGCCTTCCTCAGTCGCCAGCTAACGGTTAACACAGGGGTGGCCTAGTTTGAGACTTGCTCGGGAACTTTTCTTATTTAAAACCGTCTTGTCGAGGAGGATTTTTTGTTGCCGATCGCCTAAATTAAAACAAATATTCTCCACATAAGCTCTGAAAAAGTGCTAACTGCTCTCCTGATTATTTTCATAGGTTTAGCTCCCTCGCTGCTGTCTTTGTGGGTGATGCGCTCTGCCCAGAGCCAAGCCCGCGATAGAATTGCTGCGGCCAGACTGGCGGTAGCGAATAGATCCATGCGAACTCAACTACAAACTGCCGATCGCACTTACATACAAAGCCTCGGTTATTCGATCGGCGATATCACTTGCGAGTATAACGCCCGCTCTAATTACATTCGCTGCGCGGTCAATCCTTCTGGGCCCTGTCAAGATTGTCGGTACTACCAAGCCAGAACTCTTGACGCTCGCGGTGAAAAGATATAGCTTATATTCGTGCTTGTATCTACGCCTATTTGCGGATGTAATAATCAATGAGTTAATATGTACTTACGTGTAAGGATTATGGTTGAAGCTTCTTTTGGACGACCCACGCCCAAACTCAGCAGTTAAAACCTAATCGAGCATTATTGCTTGGTTACAGTTGGTGGTTAAAATTGCCATAACAGGGGAATTGCGATCGGTGTTTTTTTAGTTGAGGATTTACGATCAGAAACGAAGTTTAGATGATAAATTTTGGTTGGGTGGCGAGAAATCTAGAAATAAATTGGGTTTCTAGTCTCCTGGGCGTAACTCCTGCAGTTAAGAAAATTGGCCAACAAAGATCGTAAGTAGCTGAGGGGCCAATCTCCAAATCAGTTTCTCCAAAACATCATGAAAAATTTTGCACGAAACATTGTCCCGAGCTTTTATCTTAAACAGAAACCAGCTCGAAGACTAGCTTGTTGATAGTTTGAGAAGTTGCTTCTGGGCGGCACTAATCTGTTTTTGCGATCGTAGCGAAACAGTCTCAAACCTAGATTGCTATCTCCAGACTGCAAGTCATGAATTTTTAAGACGCTTCGTCGATACAGGGTATGCCGATTTCAATTGAATCTCATATGTTGCACCATTTTCAAGAATAGGCTTTCAGGCCTGTTCCACAAGTGAATTTTCTTATGGGCTGGGCAGGAGAACCCCCCCATAGAAGGGTTATTGAGAATGGTAAAAGATCTCAGTTGAATGACACTTCGGGCACGGTCGCCATAATTATGTGACGGCTATCACTCCCTAATTAATGTCTGGTGGCTATTGTGAACAGGGCTTGTACACCAAAACCAAAGAAACCGAGTTGTTTACCGGGAGCGAGGGCTGCAAAGAAGTCTTTTCGTCCCTCAAACCAGGTTTATACGTCTAGAAATAGTGAATTTTCTCGGGAAATAAAGTGCATTAGACGATGTACAGAAAACCTCATTAAGTAAATTTTTGAGAACTGGTGTTATTATCTACTGCGCGATGTAAGAGATAAGCGTGTAACAGATACACTCGCTAACAGAAAAGAAAAAAGTCGAAGGCAAAATATCCCCGATAGAGAAATTATTGCGATTTAAACCCCAAATCCTCAGCGCTTCTGCCAGCGATATTTGCAAGGCTATCAAATATCAATATAATAGGACTGCTTTGTGCTGAGTAAAATTCGCTTTTTGCTCTAAATTCAAGTCAAGCAGCAGAGCCTCTTACTCGGCAATTAATTTATTTCAATAGGTGATAATGATCATCTGGAAATGGGTACATCATCTACAATCCGTGAGACAGTTTTACCATGCAAAGCATCTGCAACAAACCAATTTTTATCACCCCTAAAATAGGTGACTCTACCGCAAGGATTGCGGACACAAAATCCCGAACAAGAGCAACTTATCATCATAAAAAACCAATAAAACAAGTAAAAACAGAGGAGTGTTTCCTGTCCCAGAAACTTCCTGGCGGCACGAGAATTGGGCATCCCCACAGAGAATTTTTTCGAGCAACAGTAAGGGAAAACCCCCCGTGGTTGCCTCCTCGGAATATAAAAAATGTACTGTTTCTCGATGCCAGAGTAGAGAACAGGGACAGCTTGGCAAGAGGAGCAACAGCCGATACAGAGGTATTTGTTCTGGACTCGACGCGGGATGGAGTCGAGCAAATTACTAGAATTTTGGCGGTTTGCAGCGATTTAGACAGCCTTCAGATAGTTTCTCACGGTCGAGAAGCTCTGGTGCAGCTAGGGTCGATCGAACTCTGCAACGACAACTTACAAACCTACAGCCATTTGTTACAGCAGTGGGGAAAAGCCCTCAGCGAGAGAGGAGATATCTTGTTATTCGGGTGCAGCGTCGCAGCGGGGGAAAGCGGCGAGGCCTTCGTGCGGCGGCTCAGCTTGATTGCCGGTGCAGATATTGCAGCTTCCGACAACTTGACGGGGAGTGCGGCACTCGGCGGCGACTGGCAATTAAAATTTGCGACCGGGGAAATAAAAGCGAGAATCGCCATTGAAAAAGAAGTGCTCGCAGCCTACCCTTACGCCCTCGGCACATTAGTTAACGAAACTTTCAAAAACTCCACAGTTAGGGGGCCTTGGATTTACGGGGGAAACGACGGGGCTCTGTTTGATCCCAGCAGCGGGGTTCCAGCAGCCGAGCAACTTATCCCCGGCATTACCGGAGGCACTGTATCCGGCGTACTTCCGGCTTTGGGCGGGGCAAGTCCCGGCGATGGCGCTCTGCTATTAACTCCAGCAGTAAACCTTCGGGAAGCCTTCGTCATCTACAACAACCCCATTCCTTCAACCGACGGTCTCAGAGTCCAGTTTGATTTTTATTCTTACGGTTCAAACCAGCAATTTCCGTCTCCGCAACCCTCTATTAGCCCTCAGCCCGGGGACGGGCTGGGTTTCTTCTTGATTGACGGCACTGTTAGCCCAACCAGGACTGGGGGTTTTGGCGGTTCTCTGGCTTACGCTCCACGAACGGGTATACCCGGTATTGAGGGAGGTTATTTAGGCATTGGGCTTGACGAGTTTGGCAATTTTTCAACATCCACAGAAGGGCGCTCTGGCCCTGAGCCGCCTCCGATTCTCGGCTCCTCTATTGGTTCTTTCAGACCAGATTCAGTAACTGTTAGAGGAAATCAAGCAAAGGGTTATCAGTTTTTAACAAATGCCTTCGTTCCCTTCGGCATCGATAACATTCCTACGACCATTGACTTTAGTGGCCCTCAACCAGGCAGCAGTTTTAACTTCAGCAATACGTTCACGAGCGATCGCAATTTAGCCAAAAGAGCCGTTCAAATTACGCTGAATCCATCTAATGATCCGGTGAATCCCTCTCGCCTCACCGTTGCCTTCGATGAAAAATTCGACGGCATCTACGAAACTACATTGATCGACATCCCCAACTTGGCAACCGAAAACGGCCCAGTACCGCCAATTTTCAAATTTGGTTTTGGCAGTTCCACAGGAGGCGCCAACAACATTCACGAACTTCAAAACGTGGTAGTTGAAACTATCAATCCTCCCAGTATCGCCGCTGAGGTTGCCACTATCAAGACCGGCCCGCAGTTCGTCAAGTCCGAAGGCAGCATTACCTACACGATTACTACTGTAAACAGGGGGCCAGCGCCTGCTACAAATGTTCTGATTCAAGACGAAATACCTCTAGAACTGCTGTTTTCGGGCGGATTGCCGCCTGATCTGATTGCCTCCAACAACGGCACTTACGTGAACCAAACGAAAGCTGTCACCTGGCCGTTAATTCCGGTTCTCAATGCGGGTGAGACTGTGACTTACACCCTGACTATTGATTTGCCGCCCGGTTTAACCAGCGGTAGCAGTTTTGCCAACGTTGCATTCAGCACTAGCTCGACTTTCGACCCCGACCTCAGCAACAACAGCGGTATACTCGCGCCAGGGCAAATCGAGGGGCCTGGTGTAGTCTCTACCACAGTTGTTGATACAGTCGCGGATTTAGTTACTACCAAAAGTGGCCCTGTGACTACCTCGGCCGGGTCAAGCGTCACCTACACGCTGACTACGACTAACATCGGCCCAGACCCCGCTGCCGATGTGACCATCACTGACAGCATTATTCCGGGTTTAACAGAAGTCAGCGTATCGGACGGGGGGAGTTACGACCGTGTTTCGGGCATTGTCACCTTTCCAGCACTGACAGCGCTGGCAAATGCGGCTACTGCGACCCGCACTGTCAGTTTCAGTGCCCCAGCCACCGTTACTGCCATCAGCAACACGGCCCGGAGCAGTTCGGCGACTTTCGATCCGATCGTCACTAACAACAACGGTTCGACAACCAACAAAGACGGCACTCCCACTAACTCTACGGTTACGACAAGTATTGCGCCCAACGCCGACCTCGCAACCACAAAAACGGGCTCTACGAGTGCTACTGCTGGTAGTTCGGTCAGCTATACGATCGCCACAGTCAACTTAGGGCCGAGTCCTGCAGAAGCTGTAACCATCACGGACAGCATAGTTCCTGGGTTAACCGGAGTCACGGCATCGAACGGCGGCGTTTACGATCCACTAACCGGCATTGTCACCTTCGCGCCCGTGGCAATCGCCAACGCGGAGACTGTCACCCGGACGATCGAGTTCACAGTACCGCCCACCCTAACTTCCATCAGCAACACGGCCAGAAGTACCTCCATCACTCCCGACTCCACTCCGGCCAACAACAACGGTACAAACCCCAACGCCACCGTCACCACATCGATCGATCCTGTGGCCGATGTTGTCACCCAAAAAACGGCTCTGGCCAGCATCAAGGTAGGCGACACGCTACTTTATACAATTACTACTACCAACAACGGGCCGAGTCCTGCGACCAACGTAGTCATCACCGACAGCCTGATTCCCGGCTTAAGTAATGTCAGCGTATTCGATGGCGGAACCTACAACCCAACCACAGGGGCGATCGAGTTTCCAGCGATCGCGACTTTAGCCAGCGGCAGCAGTGTCACCCGCCGCCTAATTTTTGTACCCCCGCCTACCCTGACGAGCATCACCAACATTGTATTAAGTCGATCGGACACTTTTGACCCGGACTTAACAAACAACAACGGCTCGACAGTCGCAGTGCCCGGTGAAGCGGGGGGTCAAGTCATTACCTCGATCGATCCTGTGGCCGACCTGGTTACGTCCAAGAGCGGTCTCACATCTGCTCCTGCTGGTAGTTCCGTGACTTATACTATAACTACCGCCAACAATGGGCCCAATGCTGCTGAAAACGTAGTGATTACAGACAGCATCATTCCCGGTTTAACGGGAGTCAGCGCATCCGATAACGGCACTTACGACCCGGTGACAGGGGTTGTCACCTTCCCAACAATTCCCAGTTTGACTAGCGGCAGCAACATCAACCGCGAGGTAACATTAGTCGTTCCAGCGACGGGCACTATTAGCAATACTTCCCAGAGTCGATCGACCACTTTTGACCCCAAACCCAGCAATAACAACGGTTCCGAGTCCAGAGCCACTGTCACCACCGCCATTTTACTCGCCCAGCCCACACCCAACAAACTTCCATCAGCCAACAGCAGCAACGCTGCGCTAGCGCCCAACAGCATTGTCCAAATTAGCGGGCTCGGAGGCAGAGACTCAGACGGTACAGTGGTTACATTCACCATCAGCACCCTGCCGCCGGCAAATCAAGGCGTCCTGTTCTTGGGCGCCCCCGCAACGGGGGGAGTCGCCGTCACGGCTGGTCAAACCCTGACAGCCGAGCAAATGACGCAGTTATTCTTCCAGTCTGCCGGCAATTTCACAGGAGCTAATTTTACCTACAGCAGCAAGGACAATCTCGGTGCCAGCAGTCCTGCCGCCACAGTTTCTCTGGTCTCCCTGGCGTTCAACTACCCGCCAGTACCCACAAACTTCAGCAAGACATTGGCGCCAAACAGCACCGTCAACCTCACAGGGCTGACGGCCAAAGACCCTGACGACTCGATCGAATTCTTCACTATCAACACCCTGCCGGCAGCAAATCAAGGCGTCCTGTTCTTGGGCAACCCCAGCCAGGGAATCCGGGTCACTGCAGGCCAAAGACTGAGCACAACTCAAATCAGCCAGTTATTCTTCCAAGCAACCAGCGAATTCGCAGCCACCAACTTTACCTACAGCGCCACAGACCGCCGCGGCGCTATTAGTCCAGCCCCCGCTACAGCCTCCCTGCTAGCCCTATTACCTCCCACCGACCAGCCACCCGTCGCCAACAACTCCAGCCTCGCTGTGTTGCTGGGAACAACCGTGAACATCCCCGGACTCGGAGGAACCGACCCAGACGGGACGGTGGTTTCCTTTACCGTAAACACCTTGCCGCCAGCGAATGAAGGCACGCTGTTCTTAGGCGAACCCAGCCAAGGAGTGCGGGTCACGGCAGGTCAAACCCTTACAGCCGAGCAAATTACCCAGTTGTTCTTCCAGGCATCGGACAATTTCATAGGGGCTAACTTCACCTACAGCGCTATAGATAACCTCGGCGCCACCAGTGCGGCAGTCGCCACTGTCTCTCTCATTCCCCTTAAGGGACCGATACCGACGCCGACACCCGTGCCGACACCACCAACACCGGCACCCGCGCCGATACCCGCGCCGATACCCGTGCCGACACCACCAACACCCACACCAGCGCCGGAACCAACGGCGGAACCAACACCCACACCAGCGGCGGAACCAACACCCACACCAGCGGCGGAACCAACACCCACACCAGCGGCGGAACCAATACCCACACCCGCAGTGGAACCAACACCCACACCAACACCCACACCAACACCCACACCAACACCCACACCAACGGCGGAACCAACACCCACACCAACGACGGAACCAACACCCACACCAACACCCACACCAACACCCACACCAACGGCGGAACCAACACCCACACCAACACCAACACCAGCGCCAGAACCAACCCCCATCTTCAACCCAGTACCCGAACCGGATACCAGTTGCGGTTGCGACCCCTTGCCCTTGCTGCCCCCAATCACATTTATCCAACCCCAGCCAGAGCCCATACT